>CAZYTP010000027.1:0-27822 GCA_964650385.1 uncultured Syntrophales bacterium
CCGCACGCAGGGATCTGTGAGAGGGCGGTCGGGTAACTGGCTGGTCTATCTCGATAAAAGTACAAAAAGATAGCTTCCTTTCCGTTCGGCAAAGATATGAAAACTGTCGCCTAGAAGAGACTGTTAGCAGGGTATCCGAATGCCGGAAAAAGTTTGAAGATTGGAGACACAGATGAGCTAAAGTTCAGGGTTAAGTACCCAGATGAAAAGAAGAGAATAGCCAACTCCATCGGCATGAAATTTGCACTTATATCATCGGGTACATTCATGATGGGTAGCCCTGAAGATGAACCGGAGCGTGACGGTGACGAGAGACAGCACCTTGTCACTATCAGCCGGCCATATTATCTTCAGATAACAGAGGTAACTCAGGGTCAGTGGAAGGCGATCATGGATGATAACCCGTTACACTTCAAAGGAGACAGCCGTTCTGTAAAGCGTGTTTCCTGGAATGACTGTCAGGAGTTTACAAGAAAGCTTATCCGTCAAGACATGTTACAGACCCGAAAGGGCCGTCATCAGGATCGTACCGTGTCTTTCGCGGCGGTTCCTGGTACTTTGACGCGAGGGGCATAAGGTCGCGAATCGTAACAGGTTCATTCCTGGCAACTGGGACCTCAGCGTAGGGTTTCGTGTTGTCCGCACAGCATACGCACTTTCAATAAAGTCTTGACTTTTAAGATTTCTGTGCTAATTTTAATTAATTGTTTTGTCTACCTTTATTTAATCAAGGAGCTGAAATGGCAGAGAGTGATTACACCCTCCTTATTATACCTCGGAAGAAAAGTTCGGTTAAGAAAGTAAATATCTCGGGCTTTTTTGTCAAATTTACCTCCTTTTTAGTTATTGCTATTTTTCTCTCTGCCGCATATTTTTCATACGATTATATCATGATCAAAAGAAAAGAAGGTGAACTTGCCGGTTTGAAGCGGTTGACTATGGTTCAGAAGGAACAGATCGATTTATTGGTCGGCAAGATTGACGAATTTGATAGAAAAATGGCGGATCTCCAGCGATTTGATAAAAAAATAAGGATTATGACCAATCTTGAGGGAGGTCCTGATAATGATCAGATCCTTGGAGTAGGTGGACCGATACCTGAGGAAAACGATACAGGATCTCAGGAGATTCTTATCGGAAATATTCGTGAAAACATCGACAAACTTCTGGAAGATGCCACATCCCGGGAAAAGAGCTTTAAAGAATTATTAGAATTTTTGGGGAAACAGAAATCCATACTTGCTTCTACCCCATCTATCTGGCCGGTTATGGGTTGGGTGACTTCGAAATTCGGGTATAGAATTTCTGCGTTTACCGGGAAGAGAGAGTTTCATAGAGGGTTAGACATCGCGGCGAAAGTGGGAAAAGAGGTAGTAGCGACGGCTGACGGTATTGTGGTGGAAGCGAATAAAAAACCTGGTATGGGAAATATGACAAAAATAGATCACAAAAACGGGATAACTACTTCTTATGGTCATCTCATGAAAGTCGCTGCCCAAAAAGGGAAAAGAGTTAAGAGGGGAGATGTTATAGGTTATATCGGTAACTCCGGTCGAAGCACAGGCCCGCATCTTCATTATGGCGTTTCTCTTAACGGTGTCCCTGTAAATCCCGAGAGGTATCTATTTTAGTATTGCAGTACTTCAGTCACAAAACTATAATCTAAGCTCATACATAACCCCGGTATTTTATTGCCGGGGTTTTTTTGAAAAAGGATACTTATGTTAGGTTCAATATTGAGAAAGGTCGTTGGAAGTAAAAATGACAGGGAGTTGAAGAGGTTGTCTCTGCTTCTTGAGGAGATAAATAACCTTGAAACTTCTATGAAAGCTCTCAGTGATTTTCAACTCGAGGCGAAGACCGGATATTTCAAGGAAAAGCTTGAAAAGGGAGCAGGACTTGATGATATTTTGGTAGAGGCATTTGCCGTTGTCAGAGAGGCAGCGAGAAGAACGTTGATGATGAGACCCTTTGACGTTCAGGTAATCGGTGGACTTGTCCTGCATGAGGGAAAGATTGCAGAGATGAAAACCGGCGAAGGAAAGACTTTGGCTGCAACTATGCCCGTATATCTGAATGCGCTAACAGGCCGTGGTGTCCATCTTATTACGGTTAACGATTACCTGGCCAGGAGAGATGCCGAATGGATGGGGCCTGTCTATAAACTTCTCGGTCTTTCGGTGGGGGTGATTATCCATGGCATGGATGAAGATGAAAGGCGAGCCGCATACAATTCGGATATCACTTATGGTACTAATAATGAGTTCGGCTTCGACTATCTTAGGGATAACATGAAGTTCAATCTCGAAGATTATGTGCAGAGAGAGTTTCATTACGCAATTGTTGATGAGGTGGACAGTATATTAGTTGATGAAGCAAGGACACCTCTTATAATATCCGGCCCCTCGGAGGAGTCTACCGACCTGTATTACAGGATCAACCAGATGATTCCCAGGCTTAAAAAAGAACGGGATTACACCATAGATGAAAAGAGCAGAACAGTTGTCCTGACCGAGGATGGAGTGGCAAATGCGGAGAAGTATCTCAAAGTTCAGAATCTCTATGAACCGAGAAACATTGAGATACTCCACCATGTTAACCAGGCCATGAAAGCCCATACCCTCTTTAAAAAGGATGTTGATTACCTTGTGAGGGACGGGGAGGTTCTCATCGTTGATGAATTTACGGGCAGAGTCATGCCGGGGAGAAGGTACAGTGACGGCCTCCACCAGGCCCTGGAAGCGAAGGAAAGGGTAAAGATAGAGGGTGAAAACCAGACGCTCGCATCGATTACCTTTCAGAATTACTTTAGGATGTACGAAAAATTGGCCGGTATGACCGGTACTGCGGATACTGAGGCTGCTGAATTCAAGGAGATATATAATCTGGATGTCATCATTATTCCTACCAATATGCCGATGATAAGGATTAACCATGCTGATGTTATCTATAAAACGGAAAAGGAAAAGTTTAATGCCGTTATAGAAGAGATAAAGGAATTAAACAGGATTGGCAGACCGGTCCTGGTCGGGACGATATCTATTGAAAAGTCTGAGCTTCTGAGTAAGTACTTGACGAGAGCGGGCATAAAACACCATGTACTCAACGCAAAAAATCATGAAAGAGAAGCCGAAATAATTGCTCAGGCCGGTCAACCGGGGGCCTTAACTATATCGACCAGTATGGCTGGAAGAGGAACCGATATAAAATTGGGGGAGGATGTTGCTACGCTCGGTGGACTTCACATACTGGGGACGGAGAGGCATGAAAGTCGACGGATCGATAACCAGCTCAGGGGGCGATCGGGGAGGCAGGGTGATGGAGGATCGTCACGATTTTATCTTTCCCTGGAGGACGATCTTCTACGCATATTCGGCGCTGAGAGAATTTCATCCGTGATGGACAAAATTGGCATTGAAGAGGGGCAGCCGATTGAGCATAATCTTATTTCAAAAGCGATTGAAAATGCACAGAAAAAGGTTGAAGGACAGAATTTTGATATCCGAAAGCACCTCCTTGAATATGATGATGTGATGAACAGACAGAGGGAAGTTATATATGATCAGCGTAAGAATATCCTGAAGGGTGAGGAGCGGTGGTCAAATATTGATAATATGCTGGAAGAAGTTGTTGGTGATATCCTGGATGACTATATTGATGAAAAACTTCACCCGGAAGAATGGAACCTCAAGGGTTTTGATGAGAGGATTTATAAACAATTTTCTTTAAAATTTAACTTCAGCGAGTCAGATCATGATGATATTAATAGAGAAACCGTTGAAGAAAAGATAAATTCAGGGGTAAGGGATCTGCTTCGTGACAAAGAAAAAGACTTCAGCGAGCCGATCATAGATTATCTCATGAAGGTTATTATGCTTCAGTCGGTGGACACGCATTGGAAGGATCACTTGCTGGGGATGGATCACCTCAAAGAGGGTATCGGTTTGAGGGGATACGGGCAGAAAGATCCCAAAAGGGAATATCAGATGGAAGGGTATGCCATGTTTAGCGATATGGTCCACCGGATTAAGGAAGATACCCTTGAAAAATTGTGTATGGTTCAGATTCAAAAGGAAGAAGAAATAAAGCAGATACATGAGCCGTCAACCGATAAATACGTCTTCAGTCATGGGGATGATGCAGGTGTGTCAAAGACCGTAAAAAGAGAAAGTGAAAAGATTGGACGAAACTCTCCCTGTCCCTGTGGCAGCGGAAAGAAATATAAGAAATGTTGTGGAAAATAGTGAATGAAGGGATCAGGTCGGGAGGCTTTTATGGTTTGGGACAAAGAAAACTTAGTGGTTCCCGGATTTCTTACGAATGGAATTAATGTTGGGATCAAAGACGATGGCGGGAAAGACCTTTCCTTGATCTTTTCCGAGGTTCCGGCGGTGGCAGCAGGAGTGTTTACTAAAAATCTCTTTAAGGCAGCACCCGTTATTCTTGATATGGAGAGGATAAAAAAGGGGGTTGCTCAGGCTATTGTTGCTAACAGCGGCAATGCGAATGCCGCTACAGGAGACAGGGGATATGAAGACGCTCTTGCTATGTCGGAAGCTGTTTCCGCGAAATTGAATATCAAGGATGATCTGGTCCTGGTAGCTTCTACGGGCATTATTGGTCAGAATCTTCCGTTAAAGAAAATTAAAGATGGGGTTGACAGGTTGGTTGAAGGATTGAGTCCTGAGAGAATTTTAAGCGCCGAGGAAGCAATTATGACAACCGATACGTTCCCCAAGGTTGAATATCGCAAAGGGCATATCGATTCAAGAGAAGTTACCATCTGTGGAATAGCCAAAGGGGCTGGAATGATAGAACCTAATATGGCCACCATGCTTTCATTTATAATGACGGATGCAAATATAAGTAAGCGTTGTCTTAGATCTCTTTTCAAGCAGGCGGTAAATTGCAGTTTTAATTCTATTACGGTTGATGGATGCATGAGCACAAATGATACAGCCATAATATTAGCCAATGGCGTTGCCGGGAATAAACAGATTGTCGGGCCGTCAAAGAATCTGACGATCTTTAAAGAAATGCTTTTTAGTTTAATGGTTGATTTGTCAAAGTCTATCGTCAGGGATGGTGAAGGGGCAACAAAATTGATAGAAATTGTGGTTGACGGTGCAAAAACACTTCAAGATGCGAAGAAAATTGCATATGGTATTGCCAACTCTAATCTGGTGAAGACGGCATTTTTCGGGGAGGATCCCAACTGGGGAAGAATTGTATCCGCCGTAGGTGCATCCGGTGTAGAGCTGCCAACCGGTAAAATGGAACTAAGTATTGGAGGGGTTCCTGTTTTCGCTGGTGGGAAGGGGGCAGGGGTTGGTGAAAAGAGGCTGATAAAAATAATGGGGGATGATCATATCAGTATAGTCGTAAAACTGGGCATGGGCAGTAAGTCCGTTCGTATATATACATCTGACCTTTCGTATGATTATGTTAAGATCAATGCGCACTACCGAACTTAACTTTTCCCCTTGATAATATATGATGTTTATGCTATCTGCCACCAACGTATTACACACACCCTCTGATTGTTTGAGTGTTGCTTTTTAAAAAGTTCTCGGACAAAAAGACGGGGGTGGAGGAGAAGAGGCCTTTCGAGAAAGGTCTCGAAAAAACAATTAAAAGGAGTTGTTATATTATGGGACATGTTTCAATGAAGCAGTTGCTTGAGTCGGGGGTTCATTTTGGTCATCAGACAAATAAGTGGAACCCTAAAATGAAGCCCTACATATTCGGGGCAAGGAACGGTATTTACATCATCGATCTTCAACAGACTGTAGGAATGTTTAAGATTGCTTATAGCTTTGTCGTTGATCTGGTGGCTGAAGGTGGAGAAATTCTATTTGTCGGTACGAAGAGACAAGGTCAGGAATCGATCAGGGAAGAAGCGGGAAGATGCGGTATGCCGTATGTCAACCAGAGGTGGCTGGGAGGAATGCTCACCAACTTTAATACCATTAAGAGGAGTGTTGACAGATTAAATGCTCTGGACAAGATGTTTGAGGATGAAAGTATAAATGCCTTTCTTAAAAAAGAGGTGCTGAAACTTCAAAAAGAACGGGATAAGCTTGAAAAAGTTCTGGGCAGTGTAAGAAATATGGAAGGACCGCCTAAAGGAGTTTTTATTGTTGATCCCAAGAAAGAACATATTGCGGTAAATGAGGCAAGAAAATTAAAGATTCCGATAGTAGCCATAGTTGATACAAATTGCGATCCGGACGAGATAGATTATATTATTCCAGGGAACGATGATGCAATAAGGGCTATAAAATTATTCTCTTCAAAGATGGCAGATGCTGTAATTGAAGGCAAGAAAAAGTTTGAGGAGCGTTTGCAGGCTGAAAGTGACAAAGAATTGACGGAAGAGATTAAAAAGGAAGATGGTCTGGAGTTAGACGTTCCGGAGAGTATTGAAACTAAAGATGAAGGCCTTGATATAGAAGAGCCTACTGCAACTGATATTGATGAGACTTTAAGTGAGAAAACTGAGGAGGAGGAGTAAAATTGGGCATCTCAGCATCTATGGTAAAGGAATTGAGGGTAAAAACCGGCACGGGTATGATGGATTGCAAGGAAGCGTTGACTGAAAGTGATGGTGACTTTGAAAAGGCAATCGAATATTTAAGGAAAAAAGGTATGTCAGCAGCCGCTAAGAGGTCGTCAAAGGCGGCTAAGGATGGAGCTGTTGCCTCGTATATTCATATGGGCGGGAAGATCGGTGTCATGGTCGAGATTAATTGCGAGACGGATTTTGTTGCCAAGACGAAGGATTTCCAGACACTCGCAAAAGATATTGCTATGCATATTGCGGCCGCAAATCCTCTTTATTTAAACCCGGAGAATATACCTGAAAATATATTGGAAAAAGAAAAAGAGATTTATAAAAGTCAGGCGTTAGCTGAAGGAAAACCGGAAAAAATAGTTGATAGAATAATCGAAGGCAAGCTTAAAAAGTACTACGAGGATGCGTGTCTTTTAGAACAGAAGTTTGTCAAAGATACTGATATTAGCGTAGGAACGCTCGTTAAGAATATGATTGCCAAGACCGGTGAAAATATTATAGTAAGAAGGTTTGCCAGATTCCAGCTGGGTGAGGAAATATAGTAAGCATTCAGCTATTAGAGTCTTTATTCACAACAACTGCGTTTTTTGCGCAGATGTTGGTACCAGTTCAAACAGCAAGATTTAGTTAAGAGTGTAAAGTGAACTAAAGTGAGCTTAAAGTGCCTAAAGTTAAAAAATGCGCTTTCAGCTCAGCCTGTTTCGAATTTGACCGCACCTAAGGTGTGTACATTAACTTTAGCTCACTTTAGGCACTTCAAACTTCAGGCACTTTTGGGGTTGCGACTTTTCCGCTTTAGGAGTTAAGTGGATAAACCGGTCTATAAAAGAATTCTTCTGAAATTGAGCGGGGAAGCTCTTGTCGGCGAAGGTTCCTTCGGGATCAGTTCCGGTGTCATCGGATTAATTGCAGAAGAAATCAAGGAAGTCGTAAACTTAGGCGTTCAGATAGGCATTGTTGTTGGCGGAGGAAATATAATCCGTGGAGTTGAAGCGGATGCCATGGGTATAGACAGGACGTCTGCAGACTACATGGGTATGATTGCTACGGTAATAAACAGTCTTGCCTTGCAAAATGCCCTTGAAAATATCGGAGTTGAAACACGGGTTCAATCCGCCATTGAAATGAGAGAAGTTGCAGAACCGTATATAATGAGGAGGACGCTGCGACATTTAGAGAAAGGGAGAGTGGTAATACTTGCCGCAGGCACTGGAAACCCTTATTTTACGACGGATACTGCTGCATCGTTGCGGGCTATGGAAATACAGGCCGATGTTATTCTGAAGGCCACCAAAGTGGACGGGATATATGATAAGGATCCTGTTGTATTTGACGACGCAAAGATGTTTAGTAAAATAAGCTACTTGGAAGTCCTTAACAGAGACCTTAAGGTGATGGATTCAACCGCTGTAGCGCTTTGCAGGGACAACGGTCTTCCTATTGTGGTATTTAATCTTGGTAAGAGAGGAAATATCAAGAATGTGGTTGTCGGACGGTCAATAGGAACAGTAGTGGAGGGTTGAGAAATGAAGGATCTGATTTTGGATGAGTTAAGAGATAAGATGGAAGAGGGGATAGAATCTTTTGGAAAATACTTGAGCAAAGTGAGAACTGGAAGAGCCTCGCTCTCTCTTCTTGATGGAATCAAGGTCGATTACTATGGGACACCGACACCTATGAATCAGATGGCTACACTTTCCACCCCTGAAAGCCGTCTTATCTTGATTTCTCCCTGGGATAAAAATGCGATAGGAAATATTGAGAAAGCCATACAAAAATCTGATCTTGGATTGATGCCGAGCAATGACGGAAATGTGATACGTATAGCAATTCCTCCCCTTACGGAAGAGAGCAGGAAAGAGATTGTAAAAGTTGTAAAAAAAATGGCCGAGGAGAGCAGGATAAGATTGAGAAATACAAGGAGGGATGCAAACAATCAATTCAAGACTCTGAAAAAAGACAGTGAAATATCAGAAGACGATTTGTACACATATCAGGATGAAGTGCAGAAAGTTACAGATGAATATATAAAGAAGATAGACGCAATTTTTACTGCTAAAGAGAAGGAAATCATGGAAATATGAACCACACAGGTAGGTACATAGGCACAAAGGCACAAAGTACAAAAGGGACAAATTTGTAGTTTCCTTTCCCGTTTCGTTTTTCATCCTTATTTTATTCCTTATCATCTTTATCATTGTTTTTAACCTTTCCTGAAACTTTGTTACTTTGTGTGCGAGTATTACAAAGGTTAACATGAAGAAAATTGACAATACAAAACTTCCTCAACACATAGCCATCATTATGGATGGTAATGGAAGATGGGCTAAAATAAATTCCATGTCAAGAATGGACGGGCACAAGAAAGGTGCCGATTCGGTGAGGGATATCGTAGAGGCCTGTCGGGAAATAGGTATAGGTTATCTTACCCTTTATGCCTTTTCCACCGAGAACTGGCTTCGCCCCGCCATAGAGGTGCGGGCGTTAATGAACTTGCTTGAAAAATTCCTCCGTTCAGAACTTCAGAAGATGCTTAAAAATGACATAAAATTGATGACCATAGGGAATACTGAGATGCTTCCCAAGGCGGTAAAGAAAATTCTTCGGGAAACGATTAAAAAAACCTCCAACAATAAGGGGATGGTACTCAATTTGGCCCTGAGTTACGGTGGCCGAGATGAAATAGTTGAGGCGGTGAAGAAGATATTAAAAGATAGCAAGGCCGGCAATATAACAGCTATGGACATTAGCAAGGATGTATTTTCAGGTTACCTGTATACCGCTGGTATGCCGGAACCGGATTTACTTATCAGAACAGGTGAAGAACATAGATTAAGCAATTTCCTCCTATGGCAGATGGCTTATACAGAATTTTATTTTACGGATATTCTATGGCCGGAGTTTCGCAGAGAAAATCTCATTACAGCCATTGCAGACTACCAGGAGAGGGAGAGAAGATTCGGTAAGACGAGCGAACAACTATTGTAATGATTTGACCGTCGGCCTTCAGTGAAAAAAGTGAAGCTCCTCGCCCGCAGGGCGGGGTTGCTTCCCGGTAAGGAAAACGCAGTTTCATGAGCAAAGCGAATAATATATTCCTTTTATATTGCGCCCCTTACCCCGCCTGCAAGGCGGTGCTTGCGGGTGCGCTCCCGGTCAGGGCCGGAGATTTTTTGTCCAGGAATTGAATGTTATGGATTCTCATATCAAGCGGTGGATTACAGGAATCATAGCACTGCCTACCATATTTGCCGTTATAATTTATGGTTCAGAGATGATATTTACGGCACTTGTTGTGTTGCTTGTACTGGGAGCTGTGACAGAGTACAACAACATGGTTTTTTCGGAGGGGTTATATTGGGAAAAGGGGGAAGGTTTGATGATAGGTGTGTTGATACCCCTTGCAGCATATCTTGGAGGCATTCACCTTGAGCTTGCCATAATAACATTTTCCTTAATTATAACATTCCTTCTTTTTCTCTTAAGGTTTAAAGGTGGTTCAATAAGCATAGCCGCTCCCGGGAAGGTCGTATTCGGTTTTATATACATCCCGCTGATGATGTCGTATCTAATACTCATGCGGGGTTTGGAAGAGGGGACATTATGGATATTTTTTACTTTAGTTCTTGCATTTTCCGGTGATATATCGGCTTTTTACGTGGGGAAATCTATTGGTAAAAGGAAATTGTTGCCGGATGTAAGCTCGGGAAAGACAGTTGAGGGAACGATAGGGCTGTTAGGCGGAAGTATCGCGGGATGTATTATATTTAAGCTTTTGTTTTTTCCTGCACTTTCTATTGTTCACGCGATATTGCTGGGTCTTGTCGGGAGTGTCCTGGGACAGTTGGGAGATCTGTGTGAATCTACAATTAAGAGGGCCTCAGGTGTGAAGGATTCCGGGTTTTTACTGCCTGGACATGGTGGAATATTGGATCGGCTGGATTGTCTTCTCTTTATTGTTCCTTTTGTTTATTATTACAATATATTCGTAATCAAATGAAAAATATATCGATTTTAGGATCAACAGGCTCCATTGGTGTAAACACACTCGATGTCATAAGTACCAATCCTTCCATGTTTAAAGTTGTAGCCCTCTCAGCCGGCAGTAATATCACTCTTTTAAAAGATCAAATTGAAAAGTTCAGACCAAAAGTAGTTTCGGTCATAGATGATAATTATGCTTGCCAGCTCAAGGAAATGCTTGACTTTCCTTCCAGGATAAAGGTTTTTTGCGGGGTTGATGGATACAAGGAAACTGCTTCTGTAAAAGAGGCGGATATGGTGGTTTCAGCTATAGTTGGAGCAGCAGGGCTTCTTCCAACCATGGAGGCGATTTATGCGGGGAAAAATATAGCTCTTGCCAATAAAGAAACCATGGTTATGGCCGGGAGTCTCGTTGTTGAAGAGGCCGCATCGAAGGGAGTTGTGATATTGCCTGTTGACAGTGAGCACAATGCCATTTTTCAATGCTTGGCAGGCAGCAGGCAGGAGGATATAAAAAGAATTATTCTTACGGCATCCGGGGGCCCTTTTCTTAACGTGTCCGGGGAGGATCTTTCGAAAGTCAAGCTTGCCGATGCACTGAAACATCCCAGGTGGGAGATGGGGAAAAAGATTACTATAGATTCTGCGTCGATGATGAATAAAGGACTTGAAGTTATCGAAGCAAAATGGTTTTTTGACGTTGATATTGATAAAATCGATGTACACATTCATCCTCAAAGTGTGATCCATTCCATGGTGGAATTTATAGATGGTTCTGTTATAGCTCAATTAGGTGTTGCCGATATGAGGGGACCGATATCCTATGCGCTCTCTTATCCGGAAAGGCTTTCGAGAACGAACTGTCCTTCGTTAGACCTTCTGAAGGTGGGAACACTGGAATTACTCCCTCCCGATTTTGAAAAGTTTCCCAATCTAAGACTTGCGTATCTTGCCGGAACAAAGGGAGGGACAATGCCGGCAGTACTCAATGCCTCAAATGAAGTGGCTGTTGAGGCATTTATTGCAGAGAAAATAAGGTTTGTGGATATACCGACAGTGGTACGAGAGACCCTTTCCCTGCATCGGAAAAAAGAGATTTCGTCCATAGAAGATGTTTTAGAAGCAGACAGGTGGGCACGGGATGAGGCGACGAAAATAATAAATACTTTAAAGGAATAGGCGCTTGGTTAGTATAAATATAATATCAGTAATCATCCTTCTGGGGATATTAGTCTTTGTTCATGAGCTCGGTCATTTTCTCATGGCCAAGTGGTCAGGGGTTGGTGTGTTGAAATTTTCTCTCGGATTTGGCCCAAAGCTGGTCGGGAAAAAGATCGGTGAAACGGAATATCTTATTTCAATGATACCTCTCGGCGGCTATGTGAAACTTCTGGGGGAGTCACCAGATGATCAATTATCGGAGGATGATGAAAAAAGATCTTTCCTGAAACAACATGTACTGAGGAGGATAGGAATCGTTGCAGCGGGACCTGTCTTCAATTTCCTTTTTGCTATAATGGTGTTTGCCATCGTTTACATGATCGGAATCCCAGTTCTCACCACGGAAGTCGGTGATGTTCAAAAGGGGACTCCTGCCTTTCAAGCGGGGATCAAAGGGGGAGACATCATACTGGCCATTAACGGTGAAGATATCTCGCACTGGGGTGAGCTTGCCGGTATTATCGTTAATAGTGAAGGGCGTGAACTGGAGATAAGAGTAGAGAGAAATAAAAAGATAGAAGAATTTAGATTAAAGGCAGAACTTACAAGATCAGAAAATATTTTTGGTGAGAAGGTTGATTCATATAAAATAGGAATAAAGGCTTCTTCGCATACCATAATTGATCGGTTAAATCCTTTCAGTGCATTGTGGGCCGGAATAGAACAGACATGGTATATTACAAAGATTACAATGATTAGTATTGTAAAGATGGTTGAGGGTAAACTTTCGGCCAAAACATTGGGTGGACCTATACTGATTGCACAGATGGCAGGGGCTCGCGCCCAGGAAGGAATAATTCCGTTTATATTTTTTATGGCTCTGCTCAGTATAAATCTTGGAATAATCAATCTCTTTCCCGTCCCCCTTCTTGATGGAGGGCATCTTTTATTCTTCATTATTGAGCTGATATCGGGCAGGGAAGTAAATGTCAAATGGAGAGAGATGGCACAGCAGATAGGATTTGCTCTGTTGATAATGTTGA
This sequence comes from uncultured Syntrophales bacterium, assembly GCA_964650385.1. GTDB lineage: Bacteria > Desulfobacterota > Syntrophia > Syntrophales > JADFWA01 > JAUSPI01. Next base: position 12,763 of record CAZYTP010000027.1, read on the forward strand.
TGATATTTGTTTTTTATAATGATATTGTGAGGATATTTGGAAAGTAGGTAGGCAGTTGTCGGTTTTCAGTAGAAACGAGCATGTCAAGTTCGTAAAAAGTGAAGTTTCCCGCCCACAGGGTGTGGTTGCTTCCCGGTAAGGAATATATTTGTTTTATATTGCGCCCCTTACCCCGCCTACAAGGCGGGGCTTGCAGGTGTGCTTCCGGTCAGTTTTCTTCGCTCAGAACCATTAGCACTTACAAAGTCCGAAAGAAAAAAGTATTTGCGTTGTGATATTTTAACATAAATGGTATGTTGACATTAGCGATTGATACATCGACACAAAGTGGAAGCGTTGCTCTTCTGAACAGTGATTCTGTCCTGGGTGAGTGTCTGATAAATGTAGGTATAAATCACTCGGAAACGCTTCTGCCCGCAATAGAGAGAATACTTTCAGTTGCGGGTACAGAGATAGCGGAGGTAGATTTATTTGCATTGACGGTAGGCCCCGGTTCATTTACGGGGCTCCGGGTAGGTGCAAGTACGGTTAAAGGGCTTGCCCTTGCTGCAAATAAACCGGTTGTCGGTGTATCCTCTATAGATGCCCTTGCTTTGAACGTTGCTAACTCGACGATCACAATTTGTCCCATGTTAGATGCCAGGAAAAAAGAGGTATACACTGCACTTTACAGACCCGACAGAAGAGGCATGCCGGAAAAGATAGTGGAAGAAGTGGTTGTTGATCCCGAGACATTTTTGAAGGGCATCGATGAGGAGGTTATATTTCTTGGTAATGGCGCAAGAAACTACCGTGGGCTTATCAAGGAAATTTTGCCTGACAGATCGTATTTTGCATTATCACACCTTCAATATATAAAGGCTTCTGCGGTGGGCCTTTTAGGAATGAATAAATTTATTGGGGGAGATATCCTGGATATAATGACCTTTACCCCTCAATATCTTCGCCTCTCTGAGGCAGAAATGAAAAGGGTTGCAGATAAATAGGGGGCTGATTTTCAAAGCTCATACAGTAATCTTAAATGAAACCTATTTTACTGGGAGGGTAGTGATTTATGGAAAAACCAGAAGAGGCTTTGATAGCAAGGTATATTGATCAAGACGAAGAGTTGAAAAAGTTTGTGGAAGATCATAGAAAGCTTGAAGCTATCCTGGAAGATTTTAACAAAAGGCTCCATCTCACACCAGAAGAAGAGATGGAAAAAAAGGAAATTCAAAAAACGAAACTCAGGGGCAAAGATAAGATTTTTGAAATCTTGTCAAAATATCGTGAGTCCTGACATTGGTAAAATTATGAAACACAGCAGCATTATTGCGAGGGAGGGGGTGCCCTTTATTATATCCCTTGGAATACTGGTGGTTATTTTTGCCTTTGCAGGTGTAGTGTGGGCAGCGGCGTTATTTTTCATTGCCACTTTATTTGTTACCTGGTTTTTTCGTAATCCTGAAAGAAACACCCCCGAGGATGAGAAGGCAGTTCTATCTCCAGCCGATGGAAAGATTCTAAGAGTAGAAGAAATTACAGAAGATACCATATTAAAAGGCAGATTTAAGAAAATAAGCATATTTATGAACATCTTCAATGTTCATGTGAACAGGATACCTTATTCCGGCAGTGTGGACAGTATCGTATACAGAAAAGGGAAGTTTTTTTCTGCCAATCTGGATAAGGCGTCATCCCTCAACGAGAGAAACTCGATCCTTGTTACAACCGATGATGGGCAGGAAATCCTTACCATCCAGATAGCGGGGTTGATAGCCCGGAGGATCGTCTGCTGGATAAAAGAAGGGGTGAAGGTTGCAAAAGGGGAGCGTTTCGGTCTTATTTGTTTTGGGTCGAGACTTGAAGTTTTTCTTCCCCTTGATTCAACCATTCCAGTAAAGGTGGGGGATAGGGTCAAGGGTGGTGAAACACCGATTGGATATTTGACATGAATAAGAAAAGAATTAAGAAAGATAACATGAAAAAAGGAATTTATATCCTGCCTAACCTTTTTACCACGGCCAGTCTTTTTTTTGGATTTTATGCGATAGTCTTTTCGATGAGAGGAGACTTCCCCGGGGCCGCAATTGCGATTCTGGTTGCCGCTGTTCTTGATGCCCTCGATGGAAGAATCGCCAGGATAACCCGTACGGTGAGCAAGTTTGGTGCTGAATATGATTCTCTGGCGGACTTGGTCGCTTTTGGTATTGCGCCCGCAATCCTTTCATATACATGGTCACTTTCCCCCTTTGGTAGATGGGGTTGGCTCGCCTCGTTTCTGTTTGTTGTCTGCGGGGCACTTAGGCTCGCGAGATTTAACATTCAGATTGGCATTATAGAAAGCAGGGTATTCAACGGGCTCCCTATACCGGCTGCTGCTTCGGTTGTGGCAACAGGGGTACTCCTTTTCTATTATCTGGGGGGAGTAGGGCAGCTTAATCACCCATCCATATTAATCGGTATGATATTGCTTTCCTTATTGATGGTCAGCAATATAAAATATTACAGTTTCAAAGACCTGAATCTTTTTTCACGAAAACCCTTTATGACCTTTTTCGTAATTGTTGTTCTTCTGATTATAGTTGTTGCAGAGCCTCAGATAATGCTTTTTACCTTTGCCGCAGGTTATAGCATCTCCGGTCCTGTGTGGAAGCTGTCTAACGTTGTGAAGAAGAGGAGCTCTAAAGAAAAAACAGAAGCGGAAAAGCAAGAATTGAGAAGTAATAAGTAAGGAGTTAATTGTATGAGGAGATACAATGTGGCGGTTGTTGGTGCGACGGGTGCTGTAGGAAATGAGATGATTAAGATCTTGGAAGAGAGGGATTTTCCGGTAGGCGAATTAACGCTCCTTGCATCGGAACGCTCCCATGAAAAGATGTTGGAGTTTAAAGGGAAATCCTATCCCGTAAAGGTGCTGGATGAAGATTCTTTTGAAGGGATAGAAATAGGTCTATTTTCGGCCGGCGGTAGTATCAGTGAGCGTTTTGCACCTATTGCTGCCAGGGCAGGGTGTGTAGTTATAGATAATACCAATGCCTTCAGGATGGATCCTGCAGTCCCCCTCGTTGTACCTGAGGTCAACCCTGAAGCGATCGGACAGTATAAGACAAAGGGCATCATAGCGAATCCGAATTGTTCGACAATCCAGATGGTTGTAGCCTTAAAGCCGATTCACGATGCAGCTAAAATAAAGAGAATTGTGGTGTCTACCTATCAGTCTGTGTCAGGAACAGGTAAAGATGCTATTGAAGAACTTGCTGAACAGACAAAAGCGCTTTTGAGTCTTAAGGAACCAAAGGTGGAAGTCTATCCCCACAGGATTGCTTTTAACTGTCTGCCGCAGATAGATGTCTTTCTGGATAATGGCTATACCAAAGAAGAGATGAAGATGGTGAACGAAACCAAAAAGATTTTGGAAGATGATTCGATAGCCATCACGGCGACTGCGGTTAGAGTACCTGTTTTTTATTCTCATTCAGAATCGGTCAATATTGAAACTGAAAGAAAAATCACACCTGAAGAGGTGAGAGAAATACTTTTAAAGGCACCGGGGGTAGTTGTTGTTGATAATCCCGGCAAATCCGAATACCCTCTTGCAACAGATGCCACAGGCAAGGACGATACTTTTGTAGGAAGAATCAGAGAAGATAAGTCAATAGCAAACGGGATCGATATGTGGATTGTATCGGACAATCTGAGGAAGGGGGCAGCTCTTAACGCTATTCAGATTGCCGAAGTCCTTATCAGGGACTATTTGAAAGAGTGACTAAAGTGCCTAAATTTAAAGAATGCGCTTTCAGCGAACCTGTTTTAAAATTGACCACGCCAAAGGCGTGTACTTTAACTTTAGTTCACTTTAGACACTTCGAACTTTAGGCACTTAAGTTTATGAGAATTACTGGGGGGCAGGCGAGGGGAAGACGTATATTTGTGCCAAAAGGTCATATCAGGCCTACATCGGACATGATCAAGGAGGCGCTTTTTAATATACTGCCGCCAATAGAGGGAAAGACGTTTCTTGATCTCTTTGCCGGAACGGGGAGTATTGGCCTGGAGGCGATGAGCAGGGGAGCTGTAAAAGTTGTATTTGTTGAAGTAAATCGCTTTTCGATTGAGACAATTAAAAAAAACTTGAGCGTGTGTGGTTTTAATAATAAGTATGAAATAATATCGGCGCCTGTTGACGAGAGTCTTAAACGGTTTAACAAGAAAAAGGAACAGTTTGATGTCATCTTTGCCGACCCACCCTATGAAAAGGGTTTTATCAAAAAAACTTTGTATTTATTAGGTAGGGGCAGTCTGGTTTCCGAAGACGGCATTATTGTCCTTCAGCATTCCTGTAGAGAAGAGCTGGACTGGAATGCTGATGAATTTGTTCTAATGGATCAGAAAAGATATAGTGATACAATGATTTCTTTTTTGAAAATGCATACCGGGTAAAGTCAAGGCCGATTTAGAAGGAGATACCTTTACCGGGAGTGCAAACGTAATCCCCGCCCAGTAGGCGGGGAGCACCACATTTCGGCTTGTGGGAGATTCAAATTAAATTGCTGAACAAGAAGAAAGGGAATTATGAAAAAATTAGCTGTTTATCCCGGTTCGTTTGATCCTATTACTAACGGACATCTTGACATAATCAGGAGGGGACTGCTGGTTATTGATGAACTTATCATTCTGATTTCGTATAATCCCGATAAAGCTTCTCTTTTTTCTGTTGAGGAAAGAATGGAGATGATAAAGGGGGTCATCGGAGATAATCCGAGAGTCAGGGTTGACAACTATCCCGGACTTCTCATCGATTATGTAAAAAAAGAGGCTGCAGATGTTATCCTGAGAGGTTTAAGGGCCGTGTCGGATTTTGAATATGAGTTCCAGATGGCTATTATGAACAGGAGACTGGACAGGGAAATTGAGACGGTATTTTTGATGACGGGATACAAGTGGTTTTATGCGAGTTCTAAACTTATAAAAGAGGTGGCAAGCCTCGGAGGTTCATGCGAGGGATTGGTTCCGAATATTGTTTGCAGAAAATTACAGGAGAAATATTCAAAGTGAAATTAGCGTCAAGAGTAGGAAGAGTAAAATCATCACCAACGCTTGCAATTACTATGAAGGCAAAAGCGTTGCGGGCAGAGGGGAGAGATGTGGTAGGTTTCGGTGCCGGAGAACCGGATTTTGACACTCCTTTCAACATCAAACAGGCGGCCATAAAGGCAATAGAAGAAGGTTTTACCAAGTATACTCCGTCAAGCGGTATAGATGAGCTCAAAGATGCTATTATAAATAAGCTTGAGCGGGATAATAAATTGACCTACAACAGATCGCAGGTAGTGGTTTCCTGCGGGGCAAAGGATACCCTCTACAACCTTGCGCAGGCCCTTTTCGAAGAGGGGGATGAGGTTATTGTGCCGTCTCCGTATTGGGTTTCCTATCCGGCTTTTGTCATTCTTGCCGGGGCAACGCCTGTTATTCTTGACACAAAAGAATCTGACGGCTTTAGAATAAATCCCGGGCAACTTGAGAAGGCTATTACAAATAATACGAAGGCCGTTATATTAAACAGCCCTTCAAATCCTACGGGAGTCGCTTACTCCTCTGAGGAGCTTGAAGCCCTGGCGGAGATAATCGTAAAGAAGGACATTCTTGTAATATCGGATGACATCTACGAAAAGATTATTTACGATGATTTTCGTTTTTATAATATAGCTTCCGTTGGAGAAGAGATAAAAAGGCTTACCGTAGTCGTCAACGGAGTTTCAAAAACTTATGCCATGACAGGATGGCGGATCGGTTATGCTGCCGGTCCTGAAGATATTATTGCTGCCGTTACAAAAATACAGAGCCAGAACATATCAAATCCCACATCTATTTCCCAGAAAGCGGCAGTGGAAGCCCTGGAAGGGAACCAGGATGCTGTGGACAAAATGGTGAAAGAATTTAAAAAGAGAAGAGATTATATCGTTAAAACATTAAACAGTATTCCCGGTGTCAACTGCATGAACCCGCAGGGCGCTTTTTACGTATTTCCCGATATATCCTCGCTGTTTGCGATGTCTTACTGTGATAAGAAGATAGACACTTCCACTGATTTTGCAGAGTATCTTCTCAACGAAGTGGATGTTGCTGTTGTTCCCGGAATTGCTTTTGGTAATGATAATCACGTACGCCTTTCCTATGCCATGTCAATGGAAAACATTCAAAAAGGTTTGGAGAGAATAGGCAATGCCGTAGCAAAACTTACGGCGCGGTAAGTCGCGAGTAAAACCTTTTCGACACATCGAAGCCCCGCTCACAGGGCGGGGCTTCACTATTTACTTGACCCCTATCTCAATTTTCCCTATATTTCCAGGTTCAAAGTTAAATTATATTCAAGGAGGTTTAAATGAGGATTATACTTTTAGGGGCACCTGGTGCCGGCAAGGGAACTATTGCCAAGTTCCTTTGCGATTTTGACGGATCAATACAGATTTCGACGGGAGATATCCTGCGTGCGGCCGTAAAAGCCGGAACTGAGCTGGGCAAGAAGGCCAAAGGATATATGGACCGTGGAGACCTGGTTCCTGACTCGCTGATCATGAATATCATGGAAGCACGTCTGCAGGAACCTGATTGTGAGAAGGGATTTATTCTCGATGGTTTTCCAAGGACGATCAAACAGGCAGAGGAATTGAAAGATCTTCTCAAAAAATTGGATATCAAACTCGATTTAGTGGTTAATCTGGAAGTATCGAGGGATGTTATTTTAGATCGGCTTACGACACGACGAACCTGTTCAAATTCAGAGTGCCAGGAAATATACAATATCAAAAGCAAGCCGCCGACCGCTGATGGAAAGTGCAAAAAGTGCGGCAGTCCGGTCATCCAGCGGGATGATGAGACCGAAGAAGCGATCGTTTATCGACTGCAAACATACGATGAAAAGACTGCACCGCTTATAGGGTTTTATGAAACCGAAGGGGTGCTCGAAAATTTTGCTTCCACCAACAGTGAAGAGACGGTTGAGGGGATCAAGAAAAGTTTAAAGTCTAAAAATTAAAGTTTCGTGAGTTTGAAGTGGTAGAGAACTTGAAATCCAAAACCTGAAACTTGTGTAAACATGGTGAATTACGAAAGAGAACTTAATCCTGAGCAGCTTCAGATTGTTATGGCGAAGAGCGGTGCCATCCTCGTCATTGCGGGGGCCGGTAGCGGGAAGACCCGTGCGCTGACTTACCGGGTGGCAAGGCTGATTGAATCGGGTGTGAAACCTGAACGCATCCTCCTTGCCACCTTTACCAACAAGGCCGCCCGTGAAATGCTCGAAAGAGTTGAAATGCTCACCGGTATTGATATAGGCAGGCTGTGGGGCGGGACATTTCATCACATAGCTAATCTTATATTGAGAAGGAGCGGTCATCTTCTCGGCTATAACAGCAACTACTCGATTATGGATAGTGAGGATTCCAGGCAGCTTATAAATACCTGCATATCCGAACTCGGGTTTAGCAATGAGATCGAGAAATTTCCCAAGGGGAATGTTGTGGGGGATATCGTAAGCCTTTCAGGCAATACGGAAGATAAAATTAATCGGGTTATTGCCAGGAAATATCCTTATTTTTGCAACTTAATTGATGAAATTACCGAAGTTGCCTCCCGATACCGGGACAGGAAAAAAGAATTGAACGTGATGGATTTTGATGATCTCCTTTTGAATTTAAGGAACCTCCTGATCAGCAATCCGGAGGTTTTTAAGGAATATACGGACAGGTTTTTGCATGTTCTGGTAGATGAATACCAGGACACCAACATTGTACAGGCAGAAATCTTAGACCTCCTTGCCTCGCGCCACAGGAATCTGATGGTGGTGGGAGATGATTCGCAGAGCATATATTCCTTCAGGGGGGCAAATTTTGCCAATATTATCGGGTTTCCCGAGAAGTATCCCGATGCAAAAGTATTTAAGCTTGAAACCAACTACAGGAGCACCCCTGAAATTCTTAATCTGGCCAATAAGAGCATAATAAATAATGAAAAACAGTTTAAAAAAGAATTGAGGGCTGTAAGATCTGGCGGGATCAGGCCGATCCTTGTATCCGCAAATAATGTCATACAGCAGGCAAATTTTGTTACCCAGCGTATCCTCGAATTGATATCGGAGGGTGTTCCACTTAATGAAATTGCCGTACTTTATCGAGCCCACTATCACTCCATGGAGCTTCAAATGGAGCTGACCAGGAGGGGCATTCCTTTTGAGATCAGGTCGGGTATACGATTTTTCGAGCAGGCCCACGTTAAGGATGTTACATCTTTTATGAGGATCATGGTTAATCCGTATGATGTGCTGGCATGGAAGAGGGTGCTCATGCTCTACAAAAATGTCGGTAAAGTTACCGCTGACAGGATATGGAAATTTGTTTCCGCCAGTTCAGACCCTCTTTCTGCAGTTGCCTCCGATAATTTTATGAAATGTACTGCAAAAACGGCAGCCCCAAGTCTCCGGAAATTCAGGATAATGATAGAAAATATTGTTGATTCGCCGAGCAGGGAATCCTCATCGGAAATGATAGACATTATTCTGGAGAGCGGATACCGTGAATACCTTCAGGGAAAATATTCGGATATGGAGTCGAGAGAAGAGGATCTGAATCAGTTTGGGAATTTTTCAAAGAAGTTCAGTTCCATTGAGGATTTTTTAAGCGAGCTGGCATTAATGACAAATATAGAGGTTGACGAGGATAGAACCTATTATCAAGACAGGGATGAAGAGAGGGTTGTCCTGAGCACGATTCATCAGGCGAAAGGCCTTGAGTGGTCGTCGGTATTTATGATCTGGTGTTCAGACGGGATGATTCCGCTGGCACGGGCACTTAAAGAGGAGGACGGGGAAGAGGAGGAGAGGAGGCTCTTTTATGTGGCGGCTACGAGGGCTAAAGATCAGCTGTATTTCTGCTATCCCCTGATCGATTATGCAAGGGGAGGCACGTGGAACGGCACCTTGAAACTTTCTCGGTTCGTCGAAGAGCTGAAACCATCGACACTCGATACCGCTGACTGTCCTTTTGATCAGTGGGTTGTCCATAATGAAAGCGGTGAATGAGGGATAAGTTGACATATGGCGATTAAATTACGAGACGTCACTCAGGTTATCAGATCGAAAAATGCGGGAGCATTTATTCTGACTTTTGATGTGATGTTTAAGGACGTTGAAGTTTATAGAAAAGTAAAGGAGAAACAGCTAATTAACAAGGGTCTGATTAAGAAACTCTATAGTGTTTCTGATGATGAGATTCTTGATGTCATATACTTTGATGATGCGCTTGCCGTGAAGTTCAACATCAAGAGAAAAATACCTTCAGGAAATTTTGGTGACCGGGATATTTACGGGGCACAACAGCATGCCCCAATTTTGGATGTGGTGTTGGAATTATGAAAGAGATAAAAATACTTTCCCCGAACGGGATTCTTGGGTATGGCTTCCCTTTGTCATCTTTTGAAGCAGGTTTAAACTTAAAGCCAGATGTTATTGCAGTGGATGGAGGTTCTACCGATCCCGGCCCTTATTACCTTGGAGCGGGTGTTTCTTTTACGACAAGAGAGGAGGTAAGGAGGGACCTTATATATATATTGAGAGGGGCAAATTCTCTTGATATTCCTGTCCTGATAGGAACTGCGGGAGGTGCGGGGGCCAAGCCCCACGTCGACTGGGTGTTGGATATAGTCGACGAGGTACAACGAGAGGAGAGAATCAAGTTTAGAAGAGCGGTTATCTACAGTGATGTTTCTAGGGAGCTTCTGCTGAAGAAGCTTAACGAAGGTAAGGTAAAGCCCTTGTCGGTGGAACCGCCGTTGAATGAAAAAATGATTCACGATTCCGAGAGGCTGGTTGCACAGATAGGCGTGGAGTCATTTGTTGAAGCGCTTGAAGCGGGGGCAAATTTAATAATTGCGGGGAGAAGCCTCGATGTTGCCGAATTTGCCGCTTTTCCGATATGGAAAGGTTTTCCGAAGGGACTTGCCATTCACCTTGGTAAAATTCTGGAATGCGGTGCGATTGCGTCCGAGCCGGGGAGCGGAAGGGATTGCCTTTTCGGGATATTGAAAAAAGATCATTTTCTGGTTTTTCCGACAAATCCGGCAAGACGGTGCACGAGGATTTCGGTTGCCGCTCACAGTCTTTATGAAAAGGAAGATCCGCTAAAGCTGTGGGTTACAGACGGCTGTATCGATATCTCTCAGGTGAAATTTGAGGAGCTGGATGAAAGGACGGTAAAGGTTTCAGGTTCCCGTTTTATTCCGAAAGACACAACTCATCTTAAGTGTGAGGGTGTGCGGTTTATGGGATTTCGCTTTGTGTGCATTGCCGGAGCAAGAGATCCTTCCTTCATTTCTTCCCTGTTGGAGCTTGAGGCACAGGTAAAAGGAGAGGTGGGAGATAATTTCCCGGATGTGAAAGAAGGAATAGATTATTCAATTCGTTTTGTTAATTATGGGATTGACGGAGTAATGGGTGAACTTGAACCCCGGAGCGATGTTTCTCACGAAGTCGGGATAGTTACGGAAGTCATAGGGAGAAACGAAGAAACGGCGAGGACTATTCTTGCCTCTATCCGTTCAACGCTGCTGCATATCGGGTTTGAGGGGAGAAAGTCAACCGCTGGAAATCTTGCGATCCTCTTTTCTCCTTCCGATTTTGAAGGCGGCAAAGTATACGAGTTTTCTGTTAATCACCTCATGGAGGTCGATTCAGAAAAGGAAGTTTACAAATCCTCTTTTATGTAGTCTTTCCCCAAAATGCTCAAATTTGCTCGCAAAAGACTTTTTTTGTCACCCTGAATTTATTTCAGGGTCTCTAACTTACTGAAATAATTAGATGCTGAAACAAGTGAGATCCTGAAACAAGTTCAGGACGACAAATGGTGCGATTTATGACTTTTTACGAAGCCGTCAAAAATGTCTGGTTCAGTTTTTCCTGCGTTGAGTAAATTACCGAAAATTGGTTACTTTTCGTATCTTCTTATAGTATCTGCCAGAACACTTTCTACCATCGTTTTTATTGTGTTGAGATTTTCCTCGGTGGATGCTTCAAATCGGAGAACCAGTACCGGCTGGGTATTTGATGCCCGCAGAAGTCCCCAGCCATCATCAAAAAGGATGCGCACACCGTCGATGTCAATCGTTTTATAATCTTTCTGAAAATGGGCCTTCACTTTTTCTACCACCTGAAATTTAATGTTATCAGGGCAGTCTACCCTGATTTCGGGGGTGAAAACGGTTTGGGGAACATCGGATAACAACTCACTGATCTTTTTACCTGTTTTGGAAAGAATTTCGAATAACCTAAGCGATGCGTAAATGGCGTCATCATAACCGAAGTACCTGTCGGCAAAGAACAGGTGGCCGCTCATCTCTCCTGCGAGCAGTGCCTTTTCTTCTTTCATCTTGCCCTTGATAAGAGAATGGCCAGCCTTCCACATAATAGGCCTTCCGCCGTGCTTTTTTATGTCGTCATATAGTCTCTGAGAGCATTTTACCTCCCCTATTATTGCGGCACCCGGACTCTCCTTAAGAACAAACCGTGAGAAAAGCAGAAGAAGTTCGTCTCCCCAGAGTATTCCTCCAGTGTCGGAGATGACACCGATTCTATCGGCGTCGCCATCGAAGGCAATCCCGACATCAGCCCCTTTATCTTTGACGAGTGCGATAATGTCGGTAAGGTTTGCAGGGACAGTAGGATCCGGAAAGTGATTGGGAAACGTGCCATCCATATCACAGTAAATATCAGTTACATTACAGCCGAACTTCTCAAACAGGGGAATGGCAAAAACTCCGCCGACACCGTTTCCGGCATCCAGCACAACGTTTAACCCCTCCTTTATTTCAACATTTTTGTATAAATAATCCTGGTAGGTTTTTGACACGTCTTTTTCCCGTAAAGTTCCATCTCCGGAGGCGAAGTTTCCCTCTTCCATTATTTCTCTCAATTTTTGTATCTCTTCACCGTAGATCGTATCCGGCCCGACACATATCTTGAACCCGTTGAATTCGGGTGGATTGTGGCTTCCGGTTACCATTACGCCTCCGTCCGTATTGAGGTGTCTGATGGAAAAATAAAGCATCGGTGTGGCGCACAGACCGATATCTATCACATCTATACCCGTCGCCATGATTCCACTTCTGATGGCACCGCTGTATTCTTCGGAACTCAAGCGGCAGTCTCTTCCAACAGTCATCGTTTTTACACCGTGGGTGACCCCGTAAGTACCGATGGCCCGTCCCAGGTTGTAAACGAAGTCAAAATTCAAATCACTTCCAACGACTCCCCTTACATCGTACTCCCTGAAGACCTCTGGATTCATCATTCTGTGCACCTCGCAATTTTTTATTTTCAGTACCATATCTGTGTATTTTATGCAATAGAAGCGGTTGTTCATAGGCAGTGAAACCTCAAAGGGCTGTCAGGGGTTTAAGAGCTGCAACCAAATACCGCCGGATCTCCGTATCTCCTCTGTAGAGTAAAATGGTCTGTTGCCATGCATTATTCTGTTTGACAGTTCTTAACAGGCATGTTAGTTCTAAGTTAATTTTGAATGGGAAATTATTAAAGATTTCATGTTTTCTGATGAAAAATACAGATAGTTCTGACCGGGAGTGCACCCGCAAGTCCCGCCTTGTAGGCGGGGTAAGGGGCGCATAATATAAAATAAACATATTCCTTACCGGGAAGCCCCGCCCTGTGGGCGGGGAGCTTCACTTTTAGAGGTGTTATTATGGGTTGGCAAGATGGTGACAAAAATCCATGGGAGGGCAAAGGGCAGCCTGACTTAAAGGTTGTGATGGATACAATCAAGAAATTAATGCCGTTTAGACTTCCGTCGTTTATGGGACGGCATGGACTGGTTCCCCTGTTGATAGCGGCAGCATTTCTGTTGTGGCTGGCGTCCGGCATCTACTTCGTTGCTCCAGACGAAATAGGGGTAGTAAAAAGGTTTGGCGAGGCGGTTCGCTCCACACAGTCTGGTCCTCATTATCACCTGCCAGCTCCGATTGAATCGGTGTTAAAACCGAAAGTGACCCAGGTGCGAAGAATAGAGGTAGGTTTCAGGACGATCGGCGATAAGCAACACGGACGTTTCAGCGCAGTTCAGGCGGAAAGCCTTATGTTAACAAAGGGTGAAAATATAGTAAATATGACCTTCATCGTTCAATATAAGATAAGTGACGCGATGAATTATCTGTTTAACGTGAGAGAACAGGACAAGACAGTAAAGGATGCGGCTGAAGCGGCGATGAGAGAAGTTGCCGGAAGTAACGCCATCGATGATATTCTTACCGTAGGGAAGTTTCAGGTTCAGCAGGATACCAAAGAGATACTTCAAAGGATATTGGACAGTTATAATGCAGGAATACATATAGTGGCCGTTCAGCTTCAGGATGTCCATCCTCCCGATCAGGTTATGGCAGCTTTCAAGGATGTTGCCAGTGCCAAGGAGGATAAAGCCAAAATGGTCAATGAGGCTTATGGATACCGTAATGAGATTCTGCCCAAGGCAAAGGGAAAAGCATCCCAGATTACAAATGATGCCGTTGCCTATAAAGAATCAAGGATCATTTCTGCACAGGGAGATGTGAGCAGGTTTTTGCAGATCCTCAAGCAGTACAAGATGGCCAAGGACGTTACGAAGAAACGGCTATACATAGAGACGATGGAAGAGATAATGCCTTCGATCAACAAGATCGTCATTGAGGGTAAAATAGGGGGCAATGTATTGCCGTATCTTCCGTTGAAGAAGGGAATAACGGAAATCAATAAGTAGTAAATATGCCTGCTGGGTGTAACTGTAACCCGCAGGTTTTAGGAGGAAATAATGAAAAAGGTAGAATCACTTGGACTGATTGCTGTGCTGATCGTCTTCATGATAGTTTCGCTTTCTGTTTATACGGTGGACCAGACAGAACAGGCCATAGTCATACAGATGGGAAAACCGGTCGGACAGGTTTCACAACCGGGACTTCACTTTAAGCTACCCTTTGTTCAGCGGGTAGTTTTATTTGAGAGCAGGATATTATTATACGACGCCCCCCCTGCCGAGATACTCACCAAAGACAAAAAGAATCTCGTGGTTGACAACTATACCAAATGGAAAATTATCGATCCGCTGAAGTTTTACAAAACCGTTAAGAGTGAGATTGGAGCGCAGTCGCGGCTCGACGATATTGTCTATGCGCAGCTCAGGGTTGAGCTGGGGAAGCATGACCTGGTGGATATCGTTTCGAAAACGAGAGACGAGGTTATGAAGATAGTAAGCGATAAATCTGATGCTCATGCAAGCGGTTACGGTATAAAAGTTGTTGATGTAAGGGTCAAGCGGGCAGATCTCCCCGAACAGAACGAAAAACACGTCTTTGACAGGATGAGGGCGGAGAGAGAAAGACAGGCCAAGCAGTATCGATCCGAAGGTGAAGAAGAATCCGTGAAGATAACGGCAAAGGCCGATATGGAAAGGACCATAATACTGGCAAAGGCGTACAGAGAGTCTGAAAAAAACAAGGGAGAAGGGGATGCTCAGGCGGTGAAGATCTATGCAGACGCCTATAAACAAGACTCGGAATTCTTTGAATTTACAAGAAGCCTCGAAGCCTATAAAAAGACGCTCAAAAAGGACACGACACTGGTAATTTCCCCTGATGTAAAATTTTTCAAGTATCTTAAGTAGTGACGGTTAACAACGGTACATCTTTGGTGTTAGCTATAAATCTTTGATGTTACAAAGAAGGATGGAATCATGGGCAGATTGTAAACAAAACCCCGTTTCTCAAATGAAGAGACGGGGTTTTTTGTTTTGAGAATTTGTAAGCTGGACAGATGGCAAAAAGCGAGACCTGACACAGAGCTGCCTATTAATATACGATTAAAATCAAGAAACAATATATTAATATCCAATATTATTGATTTAGTTCTTAACATTTAATGGTTCACGTCGCTTCGCGACGTGAATGCCGAGCTGCGCTGCGCTTCCACGATTGGCCCACGCCGCAAAGCGGCGTGAAACCTATAAGGATTGAGTCGATCCGCGAAGCGGTCGAACTCAATCCATTGTT
>CAZYTP010000028.1:0-25512 GCA_964650385.1 uncultured Syntrophales bacterium
AGGTTTTTTCAATCATTTTCCCGCTAATTCAAACCTTAATATCGGATTTAGGGTGGATAGATAGCTTTATAAAATATTGTGATCAAAATTTGCGTACAGCTTGAAAATATCTCAAAAGCCGTAAATTCAAGACAGCGATTAAATATCGCCATTCAGATGTCTATTTTTAAATTGTAGACAGCTCTATTCAGGCATCTCTTTAGCCTGTCCTGTTTTTTGCAGACAGCAATTAGTTTTTCTAAACCTTTCCCTGCATTTTTTAAAATGTCTCTAAACTAATGGGCTGTCATAAAATAATTCTTGGCAATAATATCAATAGTGGTATTCGGGGGACAGTAGAATTCTGAGGTTGATTAAATGAAGTTGGTTTTTTCAAACAGTTTACTTTTTTTACTTTTGTCTGTAATGAACTGTCTCTATCTACTACTTGTCTTCATTGTTACTGATGGGTATGTTAGGAGTTCTACCGGAGCACACTCCTTCTTTGTTTCTCTCATGAAATCAATCCAGATCGGTAATGCGGCAGTTGCCCCGTTTTCTTTGCCACCAATGGATGTATGATCATCTCTTCCAACCCATACACCCAATGCGATGTTATCATCAAAACCGATGAACCATGCATCCACACAATCATTCGTGGTTCCGGTTTTTCCATATAGATCATCCCGGTGTAAAACCAAAGCCTTTCTTCCCGTACCTTCACTAATAACAGATTTCAGCATACGCCTCATAAACGCCAGTGTCTCCTTGTTTATAACCCTTTCCTGCCGCACTCTTGCCGGTTCCACGAGAGATGACTGTTCTTTATCAATTATTCTGTGGATACACATTGGTTCGTTCTTGATTCCACTGGCAAGTGTTGCGTAAGTATAAACCAATTCCATAAGGGTTTGTTCTGACGCGCCAATAGCGGATGAGAAAAATGGATAAATTGTACTCTTTATTCCAAGTTTATGTGCCGTTTTGATTACATTACTCATCCCTACCCTGTTCGCAAGATGTACGGTAGCCGCGTTTAGCGAAAGTGCAAGGGCTGTTTCCAACGTAACCGTGCCGTGGTAAGTTCTTGTATAATTCAAAGGTGTCCATGTACCTGCTTCACCTTCCACAGGATAATTAATCATCTTGTCTTCTATTGTATCATCAGGTTTAAACCCCTGATTCAACGCTGTTAAATATACAATTGGCTTAAATGTAGAACCCGACTGTCTTTTTGCCTGGGTTACGCGATTAAACTGGGAATCCCAGAAATTCGTTCCCCCAACCATTGCCTTGATTCTTCCCGTCTTGATGTCTACTGCAAGGAGTGCCGCCTGCACCCCTTTTATTCCCCTTTTTTTCAAGCTATCAATACCATTATAAATTGCTCTTTCCGCTAACTGTTGCATCCCGTAATCGAGTGTTGTATAAATTTTCAACCCGGAGGTATAAAGTCTGTCTCCAACCATTTTTTCGAGAACATCCCTGCAATAATCCGCGTAATAAGGAGCCTTGTACTTGCGCACATATATTTTTTTCGGCATTGGATAAGTAAGGAATTTTTTATATTCCTCTTCATTTATGTGTCCCGTTACTAACATTCTTTTGAGGACATAATTTCTTCTGTTCAATGATTTCTTCGGGTCAATAAATGGCGAGTACTTTGAAGGCGCCTTTGGGAGTGCCGCAAGAAGGGCTGCTTCAGGTATGGTGATATTACCTGTCGATTTTCCAAAGTAAACATGGGAGGCCGCTTCTATTCCATATGCCCTCGTTCCAAAATACGTATTGTTAAGATAAAATCCCAGTATTTCATCTTTAGTATATTTTCTCTCCATCTGAAAGGAGAGAGCCATTTCTTTTACCTTTCTCGTAATTGTCTTCTCGGGTTTTAAGAAAATTCTTTTTGCCAGTTGCTGGGTAATCGTGCTCCCACCCTGCACAAATGCTCCTTCTTTTATGTTTATAAAAAAGGCGCTGATTATTCTGACAGGATCTATGCCGTGGTGCTTATAAAAACGTGCATCTTCAGCAGCTAAGAATGCATTTTTAACATGTTGCGGAATGTTGTCAGGAGAAATAATGTTTCGTCTTTCAATATAAAATTCCGTAAGAAGTACATTGTCATATGAATAAACTTCAGAGGCTTTATAGGGTGAATAATGCTTGAGGCTTTCTAAATTTGGAAGGTTGCCGATACACCAGAATATGTATCCTCCCACAAGGCCTACGATAAGGGTTATCGTTATCGGCAGACTCCAGAGACAAAGCCGTTTAAATCGGGAAAGAGCCATACCTAAAATGTTACGACTGATTTCTTTGATAGAAAAATTTCTTTCCGGGTAGAGAATGCTTTTTACTTCAGAGAGGATAGACTCAGGTGCGAGAGGATCGGGGATACATCTTTTATTTTTAATATCCAGTGTTTCCAGAGCAGGCAGATCCAGTCGATCTGAAAGAATAATTATTTCCGCTGCCGGGTTTTTCTGAGACAGTGCATTCAGGAAGTTTATTTCATTTGAAAGATTTTTCTTTACGTCGAAAATAATTATAGGTGGAAAATGTTCCTTAATGGTCTCTTCGACCTCAAAGTGACTGGTGAGTAAAAGATTCCCGATTCCGTTCACCTTGAGGGTTTCTGATATTATCCTCCCTCTTATCTTATTAGGGGAATAAGTGATTACATAGGGACGCATCTAAAGCTACTCTTGTTCCCTCATAGCCATCATGAGTGTTCCTCTCGCGGTTGCATAGAGGGGATTTTCAGCAATGATTATGTCAGAGATATTGATCGGAAGCCGAATGCCTTCAAAAGCTTTTGCAAATTTTTCTTTGGACCCCTTTGGAAGAACCGTACCACCGCTAAGAACTATCGGTATGGGCTTGGAAAGGCTGGGTACATTATCAGATGATCCCAGTACTTGTTGGAGGCTCTGTGCCAGGGTTAAAAAAAGATCATCATAGTATATATGTAGAGCCGTTTCTATCCTGTTCCTTGGTTTAACCGAAAGGTCGAGAGCATTTTCTTTGATTCCCTTTATCTTTGTGGAAGGTTCTCCTACAGAAGTACCAACCAACGAATCTATGTAGTCGCCTCCCTTGGGGACACTGTAAGTTATTACCGGGATAGAAAGGTAAGATAGACAGATATTACACATTCCGCCTCCAATGCTTATTCCTATACCTGTGGATTCATGACCATTGGTTGAAAGTTCTGAAGCAATCACAGCCATTCCTTCGTTTACGGGTACAGGTATATATCCCAGACCTTGAAGGTGCATCTCGAGTACAGATTTATGATAAATTACGGTGTTCGACTTGCCAATAGGTTCCCCGGGTGAGCTAAACCATATCTTATCGCCCTTTTTGTTCGGTTTTTTAACAAGTTTGTTTATCATGGTTTTAATTACATCTATGCCTTCATGTTCCTTCGGGTTCAATATCCCATCTTTCATAGGTCTTCTTGTGTTACGACGGAATATATTGGCAAAAAATTCTGCAGAATCACCCATTATATATAACTTGTTATTTTTCTCAAAAAACATTAAATCCTTTCCCGAAAGGATTTTCTTTGTTGCCATTGAGCTGGGAATCGTGAAAAAGGCATTCGATTGTATGCGAGAGGTAATTCCATTGCCATTGCTCCGTGCCACTACAATGTTAGCAGTTCCGACATCAAGTCCTATTGATACTGTGGAGACTTCTTTATCCTTGACTACATCGTTATTTTCAGATGACTCTGGAGTATTAGCCACCTCTTCTTTCTTGACATCCATTATGTACCCTCCTTCCCGCTAATATTTCAGATGTACATCTCACGGTTCATGGTGCGGTTAACCAGGAATGCTTTTCTTATAACCTGCAAAAAGCGTGCAAACTAAACTTAAAGTGCCAAAAGAACAATGGGCAATGTTGCACAGCTCAACTCGGAACATGATATTATCGACAAGAAAACCGAGTTTTGCTTTTCATGCGCAGGACAAACAAGATTACTTTGGTAACTGGAAGACGAGTGGTGTAGGAGGATTGAAGAGATTCAAAGTAATGAAAATCCCTTTGTAAAGCGCCTTTTTTCGTGTTTCTGTATTTAGAGTAGAAGTAAAAAACACCTGGAACATTTTCTATCTTCAAAGCATTATTAACATGGAATGGTGGGAAAAAATGTCATCATTGGGGAAAAATTGTCACTAATCAAAAACTGTAAACAGCTTTATTGACTCAACACCCTCACTCAGGCCATTCTGCGTACCTGCCACCTGGCGCAATTCAGGCACCTAATTAAGATCTGCCATCCTTTATCCCATCATACACGGCGGGGAGATTGAAGCTCCCCGCAACAAGTTGCGGGGAATCTCCGACTGTTTAGTAAGTTAGAAAATATTTTCGTTAACGCATTTATCCCCTTTAGTGGGACTTATCCCGTTTATCGGGGTAAGGAAGATTGTTATTTTTATTCGCTCGCTAACCCCGCCGCAAGCAGCGGGGAATGCACTCGCTGTTCAGTTCACTCAACTTTTTCTACCCTTTCCATCTTCATTGCGAACATAAGCAACGAGGGTATGATAAAGATTACGAATATGGAAGATATGGCAAGACCTCCAAGGATGACACTCCCAATTCCTCTGTAAATTTCCGAACCCGGTCCCGGTGCGACTACGAGTGGAAGCATCCCGAAAATACTGGTAAAAGTGGTCATATAGATAGGTCTTAATCTTGTCCTCGTTGATTCGAGTATGGCCTGGCGATAATCCATACCGTGAATCCTGACATTGTTGAGTGCCTGGTGAACGATAAGTATGGCATTATTCACAACCACTCCGATCAAAATGACGAAGCCCAGCATGGTCAGTATATCCAGGGGCTGTGGATGGATCAAAAGATTCTCAATCCTGAGACCGAGGAATCCCCCGACGGCCGCCATGGGAAGGGTAAGTAATATAATAAGGGGATACAGAAAATTACTGAACAGCCCTGCCATTAAAAGATAGATAATAACAGCGGCGAGGATAAAATCCCACTGGAGGGCTTTTCTCGTTTGTGTCAATTTATCGGCTTCGCCGCTCAATGTGAAATCCACGCTTTTGAACGCTTCCTGACTTTTGAGATAGGGAACGAGTTTTTCACGAATCCGATCCATTGCATCTTCGAGGGATGTCGTTTTGGGTGGTGTTACCTGAAGGCTTATTGTCCTCTTTCTTTCAAGGTGTCTTATTTGGGAGACACCCGTGGTTCTTTCCAGCTTTGCAAGAGAAGAGATCGGTATAATTTTGCCCCCCGGCGTTGAAACAAGGGCCTGGTAAAGTTCTTCAGGCGTAGAAAAATCCTTGTTCGACGCCTTCAGGACAAGGTCAATTTTTTTATGACCTTCCTGTTTGAAAACACTAATCTTTTCCCCATCCATGAGAACGTCCAGATCTACGCCCAGTTCACTGGCAGTCATATCGACTGCCCGCAGCCGGTCCCTTTCGGGAATAATATTAATTTCAGGATAGATAAGTTCTATAGAAGGTATAGGTCTTATTTGAGCACCCGGTATTGCTTTTCGTATCGCACCGAACATGGTGCGTGCTGCCAGAACAATTGTATTAAGATCTTCGGCACCAACATCAACAACGATGGTCCTCCCACCTCCTAATCTTGTCTGGAATATGCCGGCCTGCAGACTGACACCAAACATTCCCGGTATGTCGGTAATCGTTTTAGTGAAGAGCGGCACAAGTTCACCGGCGCGCTGTTCTTCTTTACTGATCGCCCCCATAAACATGAATCGATCGGCCCCGATATAAAGCAGATCCGCAATCCCCGGCAAACCCTTATTGCTTTGTCCGATGTATGGCCCCACGGAGTCAAACACATTTTCGCCGATCTCTTTTCTCTCATTGTAAGAAAGCCCCGGAGGGGGAACCATAATGCTGTAGACGAAATTTCTGTTTCCCTGGGGAAGGTACTCCATCTTGGGAATGAGGAACACCGTTAACAGGATGGAAAAGATGGTCAGTGATGCAACAGTGATTATTCTTGTTCTCCAGTTCTTTATGGACAATTGAACCAGGAACATTATCCTGTCGACAAGCGAAGACCCAAATCTTGTTAAATGATTTTCATTAAAAGAGGTATTACTGTTTTTAAGGCCAAACAGCTTATTAGAAAACATCGGGATGACAGATACGGCTACAAAAAGACTTATTACGATAGCACAGGTCACGGCTATTGCGATGTCCCGGAACAGTTGCCCCGCCTCTTCCTGTATAAAAACAACGGGCAGAAAAACGGCTACTGTCGTGAGGGACGAGGCAAGTATCGCACCCCAGACTTCTTTCGTTCCTTGATGGGCGGAATCAAAGGGGGTTTTACCCATTTTTCTGTGACGATCGATATTTTCAAGAACAACAATGGCGCTGTCTAACAACATTCCCACAGCGAATGAAATCCCCGCAAGTGATACAACGTTTAACGTTCTTCCAAACATGTTCAATAAAATAAAACATCCGATCACACTGATAGGTATAGCCGTGGCAACAATAACAGTGGATCTGAAACTTCTTAAAAAAGCGAGAAGAACAAAAATGGCCAGTGTTCCACCGATAAGGATGTTTGTCCGAACCAGTTTTATTGCACCTTTAATATAGGACCTCTGATCATAAATCCAGTTAAGGTAAATCTTTCGTGGTTTTAACTTTTCCGAGTTCAGCCAGTTGACAACCTCTTCCACCCGATCAGTTAGTTCGAGCACATTTGTGCCAGGTACAGGTTTAACACCTATTCCTATTCCTTCACCTCCATTGTGAATTATTTCGGCAGTTAACTTAGCGTATCCGAAACCTACGGTGGCAATGTCGGACATGTAAATCCGCTTTTGCCCTGTTGATGTAACCACTATCTTTTCAATATCTTCCGGTGATTGATATTCGGCTACAGTCCTAATCCTGAAACTTCTCCTTCCAACATCCAGATTTCCCGCTCCTATATTGACGTTTTCTTTTTTCAGAATAGTTATCACGTCCCCGATTGTAAGGCCGTATGCGGCTAATTTTTCGGGTTTTAATGTGACGTGCATTTCCTTATCCGTACCGCCAAAGATAAAGAGTTCGGCAACTCCGTCCACCCTTTCAATGTATTGTTTTATCTCGTCGTCAAAATAGGTTCTATACGTATATATAGAATTAGGATTGTCCTCGGATGATCTCAGGGTCATCCAGACTACAGGAGATGTGGCAGCGCCGGTCGCGCTGATAATGGGCTTTTCCGTATTTTCGGGGTATGAGCTGACTTCGTTGAGCTTGTTGGAAACTCTGAGGAGGGCATCATCTATATCGGTACCTAACTTGAATTTCAGACTTATTTGGCCCCTGCCGGAGGACGAGGTGCTTTCCATTTCAATAAGATTAGGAATTCCCTTAAATACGTTTTCCTGTTCTTCGACAATTTCACGTTCGATTTCATAGGGAGTGGCACCGGTCCAGATCGTTGTAACAGTAATCTCGGGCACTACCAAGCTGGGACTCAATTGGTAGGGCATTTGATAGAGCCCGATAAAACCGAAAAGAAGAATTATAAAAACGGCGACGACAATCTTAACAGGTTCATTGATCGAAAATTTAACGATATCCATAGATCACTCAACTTCTTTTAAGATATTAAGGGGCTGCCCATCACGTAATCTCTCATTACCTTTGACAACCACTTTCATTCCCTCTGATATATTCTTCGAATTGATACCCACCTTCGCGCCTTGATACCCGATGATTTTTATTGGTATCAACTTTGCTTTTCCCCCAATAACAGCAACAACTAATGTCTTTCC
Organism: uncultured Syntrophales bacterium; assembly: GCA_964650385.1. Taxonomy (GTDB): domain Bacteria; phylum Desulfobacterota; class Syntrophia; order Syntrophales; family JADFWA01; genus JAUSPI01. The sequence continues at coordinate 7,784 of CAZYTP010000028.1, forward strand.
GAATGTATTTAACACGGCATCTCTGGGTATCATAAGTGTCGAGACTTTTGTGCCTCCAGGCAATTTCACCTTTGCTTCCATACCCTCCATAAGTGAATTAATGTAATCAACCCTTATTTTAACAGGAAATGTTCTCGTCGAAACGTCACACTTCGGGATGATTGCGTGAAGTTTTCCTTCCAGTTCTTTATCTCCCGACTGTATCTTTACATTCATGCCGGGATTAAGATATCTAATTACTTCTTCGGGTACTTCGACGATGACGTCCAACGTGTCATTCCTTGCGACTGTTGCCACCGACTTGCCCGGCGAAAACCACTCTCCTCGCGCAACAAGTCTTTTTATCACCACGCCGTCAAATGGTGATTTGATGTTTGTTTTTTCAAGTTCTATTTCAAGACGATCAACTTCTGCTTTTAGAGAGGCCGTCTTCTTTTCCAGCCCCTTCACCTGGAACCTCTGATCGTCGTAATCCTTTTCTGCAACAATCTTTTTTTTATAAAGAGTTGCTATTCTCTCTAAATCTTTCCTCGCCCTTTCGAGGTCTGTGAGTATCTGTTCATACAGTGCTTTTTGCGTTTGAAAGGTCTTTTCACGAAGAATTGAATTTAGCTTGACCAAAATTCTTCCCTTTTTTATCCGCTCTCCTTCTTCAAATCGAATAATTTCGACCGTTCCGCTTACTTCGGCTGAAACTTCTGAAACCTCAGGGTAGTAAATGGTCCCAATAAATTCTTTCTCAGGTGCAATCATTCCCACTGTGATTTTAGAAACAACGACATTCGCAGGCGGCGTCTGTTTCTTAGTCTCAGCATGTGACACAGCAGTGAATAAAAGCATTACAATTAGAATAATTGACGAAGTCTTGTGCATAATAAACCTCCGATTAAGCTTACTACCCTTCTGGGTTCGCATCATGCCCTTTTTGAAGAAGTGTTGCAACTTTTTTTCACTAAATTCAGGAACAATTGAAGCTCCCCGCAACAAGTTGCGGGGAATCTCCGACTGTTTAGTAAGTTAGAAATTATTTTGTGCCAGAAAATAATTTCGTTAACGCATTTATCCCCTTTAGTGGGACTTATCCCGTTTATCGGGGTAAGGAAATTTTTTATTTTTTATGCGCTCGCTGTTCAGTTCGATCAGTCTTTTCTTTACCCTCACTCAGGACCTTCTGCGCACCTGCCACCTGACGCAATTTAGGCATCTAATTTTACAAATATCTGTTATATAGGTGTGTGAAAAGTAAATGGGTGATAAAAAGTCTTTGGGGATCGTAACTTTCGGGAGGAAGTAAAGAGAATGAATTTAATTACTATATTGGCCGGAGATATTTCCATCTCAGCCGAGGTGAACAACAGTCCTACGGCACAGGAAATATGGAGAGCACTGCCGATTGAGGGGACAGCCAATACATGGGGAGATGAAATCTATTTCGAGATTCCCGTAATTATTAACGAGGAGCCTGATGCACGTGCTGACGTTGAAGTGGGCGATCTGGGATACTGGCCGTCCGGACACGCTTTCTGTATCTTTTTCGGTCCAACCCCTGTCAGTTCCGATGAGAAGCCGCGTGCCGCCAGTCCGGTAAATATCTTTGGCCGTGTGGTGGGAGATGTTACACAGCTCAGAAACGTCCGAAGCGGGGCAAGGGTTTCAGTCTCCCGTTCCGAAAGGGAAAACAGATAAAAGAACCCCGCAAAATAAGTCGTTTTTCCCATACATTTTCCTGATTGCCTCTCTCCATTTTTTGACAACGGACTAAAATAAATTGACTTTCACTCAAAAAAAAGTTATCAGGATTCTTCCTTTACGGTGTAAAAAGGGTACGGTTTTATAATCTATTAGAGGGGTTACGTATGTTTTTAAAGCAGTTACAGGTAGGTCATATGTCAGTATTTGCCTACATTATAGGTGACAAAGAGAGCGGTGAGGGGCTGGTTGTTGATCCTGCCGCAGAGACTGATCGTATCCTTTCGGAAGCTGAAGATAACAATATAAAGATTAAATACATTGTCAATACCCATGGCCATGTCGATCATATCGCCGGAAATGCTGAGATGAAAGATAAAACAGGCGCAGAAATTATCATCCACGAAGATGATGCCTACATGCTGACTTCCACGCCTCCACTGATATTCAGAATGTTCCGGTCCAAACCGTCTCCACCAGCGGACATAACTGTTAAGGATGGAGATACTATCACCGTGGGAAAGGTGAATCTCAAGGTAATTCACACACCAGGACACTCCCCGGGAGGAATGGCTCTTTATACTGAAGGGTATGTCCTGACCGGAGATACCCTTTTTGTAAAAGGAGTTGGAAGAACAGATCTTCCCGGTGGATCATGGGAAATTATGCTTCTTTCAATCAAGGAAAAACTGCTCACTCTCCCTGATGAAACGGTGGTACTACCGGGGCATAATTACGGAAGGGCACCTACTTCCACTATAGAAAATGAGAAGAAGAACAACCAATACCTGAAATAAAAAGATGGGTGTTAAACAACAATCAGATTTTACAAACATCTGAATTTTACTGTTAAAATTGAAACTTAGAATAAAGGATCGTTGCATGGAAAATACGGGTCTAACCACAACAGATTTCACGGAATTAAAGTTGTTAAACAGGGGGAAGGTAAGGGATATTTATGAATTTAACAGCCACCTCCTCATAGTAGCTACCGATAGAATATCCGCTTTTGATTTTATTATGCCAAATCCTATACCGGGTAAAGGAAAAATATTAACTTCCATGTCCGCCTTCTGGTTCAAGAAAACGGAAGATATAATTGATAATCATCTTATTTCAACAGACACAAATGAATTCCCCGAAGAATGCCTTCCTTACAGGGATACCCTGCAGGGAAGAAGTATGCTTGCAAAAAAAGCCAGGCCACTCCCTGTGGAATGCGTTGTGCGAAGATATCTGAGCGGTTCCGGCTGGAAAGATTATTGCCAGGATAATTCTATTTCAGGGATAAGGCTCCCGAAAGGATTGAAGGAATCGGCCAGGCTTTCTGAACCGATTTTTACTCCATCCACCAAGGAACTGGAAGGTAAACACGACATCCCAATCACGAAGGAAAAGATGGAAGATATTATCGGTCATGAGCTTACGGTAAAAACAATCGAAGCCTGTATGAACATCTATGACAGGGCATCTAAAATTGCCGAGCAGGAAGGAATAATTATAGCTGATACTAAAATGGAATTTGGAATGATTGAAGATAAACTGATATTGATCGACGAACTTCTCACACCCGACTCGTCAAGGTTCTGGCCCAAAGACACGTACGAGGAAGGAAGGCCTCAAAAAAGCTTTGACAAGCAATTCTTGAGGGACTATCTCATATCTATCAAATGGGACAAAACCCCTCCTGCCCCACAGCTTCCTCCAGAGATTATTAAAAAAACAAAAGAGAAGTATGAGGAAGCCCTGAGACGTCTTACCAAATAAAATCTCTCCAAACCTTGACACAAGAGCAGCGGCTTATTATCTTTAGGGTGTACAGTTACGTCTTTAAACATATTGCACACAGCTTACAGGTAAGAATAGAGTGGTAAAAATTAAACTGCCCGATTACAAGGAAAAACAGAAAATTCTTTACGGGGGTAACACTTCCCCAACAGCACTTACAGCTTATGGAGATAAGTACTTCGAGGCAGAAAGAATCTCCGATGCCATCGATTTTTATCAAAAGGCTAACCATATTGAAGGCCTGGAAAAAATTAAAGATATAATAATAAAAGAAGGGGATGTTTTTGAATTTCAGCATATTCTGAATGCCCTGAATATTGATGCTTCCAGTGAAGAATGGAATACAATAGGCAAAAGGGCATTCGAGCTTAAAAAATATACCTTCGCCATCCACGCCTTTGAAAAGGGTGGAAATAACTCCATGGTTGACAAAATAAAGGAACTTTTACCCCCAGAAGGGAAACAGCAAGCTGAATGATACGAATTGATTATTATGAAATTCTTGGTGTAGAGAGAACTGCCTCCGAAGATGAGATAAAAAGAACGTACAGGAAATTGGCTATGAAATATCACCCGGATAGAAACCCGGGAGATAAAGATGCCGAAGAGAAGTTTAAAGAGGCAGCGGAGGCCTATGAAGTACTGCGAAACGGAGAAAAGAGAGAAATATATGACAGATATGGTCACGAGGGGCTTAGTGGAACCGGATTCAGAGGTTTTACCGGATTTGAAGATATATTTTCAAGTTTTGGTGACATATTTGAAGACATCTTCGGCTTTGCCAATGGAAGAAGATCGAGAACAGCTGCTCGTGCAGGAGCCGATCTCCGTTATGACCTAACCATTTCCTTCATGGATGCCGCTTTTGGTAAATCTACTGACATTGAAATAGAAAAATTTGTACAGTGCGGTGAGTGTGGAGGTACAGGAACAGCACCGGGAACCTCTCCGGAGATTTGCCCTGACTGCGGAGGAAGAGGTCAGGTCACCAGGACCAGCGGATTTTTCAGTATAAGTTCTACCTGTTCCCAATGCCGGGGTGCGGGAAGGATAATAAAGAACCCTTGCGGGGTTTGTATGGGAACCGGCAGCGCGAAAACAAAAAAAACGGTTCATCTAAAAATACCCCCCGGTGTGGAAACGGGTTCCCGACTGAGACTGAGAGGGGAAGGAGAAGAAGGAGAATTCGGCGGACCGACGGGTGATCTATATGTTTTTATCTATGTAGAGCAACATGAATTTTTCGAAAGGGATGGTACCGATATACACTGCCAAGTGCCTATTTCCATTGTTCAGGCTACCCTGGGGGCAAATATTGAAGTACCTACCATAGAAGGCCCTGAAAAAATTAAAATATCAAAAGGCACTCAAAACGGAAAACTTTTTCGACTGGGGGGAAAGGGAATTCCCCTCCTGAGGGGTTTTGGAAGGGGAGACCAGATCGTCCAGGTCACGGTAAAGATACCGACCAACATCAATAAAAAGCAGGAAAAACTCCTCAAGGAATTTGATAAACTGAGCGGGGAATAATACCGATAATCATAAACATTTGAAGCTCCCCTAATCAAAGGAAAGATAAACGACTGAAAGGGGATCAACATAATCGTCAAAGAGCCTGAATCCCCAGTGCAGGTGGGGACCGGTAACCCTCCCGGTCGATCCCACATAGCCGATAATTTCACCTTTTTCTACCGATCTTCCCTTCTCGACACAGCTTTTTGACAAATGACAATATATGGAAAAAAATCCGAGGCCATGATTAATAATAACCGTATTGCCGGAAAAATAAAGGTCTCGAGTCAGGACTACTTTTCCTGAATTTGAAGCACTAACCGGCATTCCTGACGGGCTGGGAATATCAACACCCCTGTGACGGGAACGAAATCCGTCATTAAATATCCTTCTTTCTCCAAAATTCTTCTTGCTCTTTTCCATTACGGGAGCAATGAATTTCTCATTGCCCAACCAATGGGGAATAAATTCTTTATAGACCTCACTGGTGAGCTTCGCTTCCCTCATTATCCTATTCTGCGCTTCAGGGGGGGGGCATGTGAATCTTCTATCAACATTAAGTTTTTTCGAAAGAAATTTCCCTTCCGAAACAGGAATCTCGAAAGAAAAGTCCCCTTTTCGTCCATCTGCAAATTCAATCCGGATATCAAGATCATGAATTCCTGGCTTAATATCGAGACCCAAACTCATAAGGAAGAAAGATGTCAATGGGTCTCTGGCAGGAACAAACCTGTAATCTTTTCCATTAAAATGGGCCTTTGCGGAGGAAAGTTTCGGAGACCGCATGGTAATCTTTACAACTTCACCCTGAAAGAGTCTGCGATACTCGGATCTGATACTTATCTGGGAATCTTCTATAATAACACCGGATTCAAACGGATAAAGAAAACCGGGGGAAAGAAAAAATATAAGGTTGGCCAGTATGAGAATCTTTTTCATCTGATAATTTTCCCAACTCCACTTCAAGAAAGGGAGGTTTTGAGGGTTATCTGCACTGTCTTTTTTATCGTTATACGGCATCTGTTCCGTTCTATATAGTCTGTAGATCAGAAGCGCTTTTGTACCATAAAACGTTTTTACTTCAAATAAAAATATGGACAATTTAGAAAGTATAAATTATATTATTATTAAAATAAGAATGTTATACGTTTATCAGGAGAAAAATGAATAAATTGCCCAGTTTTAAAGAGGTTCCCCCGGAAAAATTGAGATGGAAATGCGATCCTGACTCCCTCGGTTTCGAAACCACCGAGGAGTGTGAATACAGCAGAGAAATCATCGGACAGGAGAGAGCAATAAAATCAATTAGCATGGGGCTTGAAATAGATAGCCCCGGTTACAATATCTATGCATCGGGTCTGACAGGAACCGGAAAGACATCCACAATAAAAAACCTGCTAAATCAACTCGATCTCAAAAAGAAAATCCCGGATGACATCTGTTATGTGAATAATTTCAAGAATCCTGATATGCCCAGAGTCATAATGCTTCCTGCGGGGATGGGCAGAAAACTTAAAAATGATATGGATGAACTTGTCTCGCATCTAAAAAAAGATATTCCTCTAATTTTTGAGAGTGAGGAGTTCAAAAAGGAATCCGAACAGGTTGCCAATAACTATAGGACAAAGCAGAAAGAATTAATAAAAGAATTCAACGAAAGGCTTTCAGAGGAAAACATGCAACTGGTGCAATTTCAAATTGGACCTTATACAAAACAGGACATTGCACCTATTTATGAAGGAAAACCGATCCTACTCAAGCAATTAGAAGACCTTGTACAGCAGGATAAATTTGACAAAGAGGCCTTGGAAAAAATAAAAGGGAAGCTGAGCGATTACAGGATTGAACTCGACGTTCTTATGAGGGAAACACGGCAGATTGAGAAAGAAATCCTCAAAGAAATTGTTTCTCTTGAACACAAATATGGTCTTCCTGTGGTAAGTGGAATTATTTCGGATATAAAAATCAAATACGACGGCAATAACGAAAAATTAAAGAATTATTTAGATGAGGTTCAGGAACATATTCTTTCAAATCTCAAACAGTTTGAAGAAAAATATGAAGAACAGCAGCAACAACAGGTGCTACCAATCCCCCTTCCTTCACAACAAAAAGAAAAACCTATTGAGTATGAAGTCAACGTCCTGGTTGACAACTCTCAAACCGATAAACTCCCTGTAATCATAGAAACGGCCCCCACATACAAAAATTTGTTCGGTACCGTGGAGAGGGAAGTCGACAGGTCGGGTTTCTGGAAAACAAATTTTACTCGGATCAAGGCCGGCTCTATCCTCCGGGCTAATGGCGGATACATTGTCTTTAACGCATTAGAGGCCCTGATTGAACCGGGGGTCTGGCCATTCCTCAAAAGAACACTCAAAAACAGGCTCTTAATTATGCAACCCTATGATCCTTTCAGCATAACATCTACCGCTTTAAAACCGGAATCGATCCCCTTAGATATCAAAGTCATAATGGTAGGAGACGATCGGCTTTACCATCTTCTTTATAATTTAGAAGAAGATTTTAAAAAAATATTCAAGACAAAGGCTCATTTCGATACAGAAATGCCCAAGACAAAAGAAAATATAGCTCGCTATACTAACTTCATTAAAATGATCATCGAGGAGGAAAACCTCCTCCAGTTTGACAAAAGGGCAGTGTCGGCAGTTATTGAGTTCGGGGTTAAATTAACGAGCAAGCAAAAGAAATTATCCACCAGATTCAGCGACGTAGCGGATCTTGCAAGGGAAGCAAGTTACTGGGCAAGAAAGGAAGGAAGTAATATTATCACGGATAAATATGTTGACATTGCTTACACCGAAAAAATTGAGAGGGTAAACCTCATCGAAAACAAGATCCAGGAAATGATTGAAGATGGAACGATTATGATAGATATTGAGGGAGAGAAAGTAGGCCAGGTAAACGGCCTCTCTGTCTATGATATGGGGGATTATACCTTCGGAAAACCTTCAAGGATCACGGCAGAAACATCCATGGGGAAAGCCGGCATTATCAATATAGAAAGAGAAGCCAAACTTTCAGGCAAGACTTATGACAAGGGAATGCTAATCCTTGAAGGATACTTTAGAAAGAAATATGCTCAAGATAAACCATTAACTATGAGTGCCAGCATATGTTTCGAACAGTCTTATGGGGGAGTAGATGGAGACAGTGCTTCATCAACAGAAATCTATGCAATTCTGTCAAGTCTCTCAAATCTTCCTATAAGACAGGATATAGCGGTTACAGGTTCCGTAAACCAGAAGGGAAAAATTCAGCCGATAGGGGGCGTAAATCAGAAGATTGAAGGATTTTACGATGTGTGCAAGGCCAAGGGACCTTCCGGAACACAGGGGGTAATGATCCCTGCACTGAACGCTCCCGATCTTATGTTAAGAAAAGATATTGTACAATCCGTTTCCGAAGGAAAATTTCACATATATCCTGTGAATACTATAGACGAAGGTATTACAATCCTCACCGGTGTCAAAGCGGGAGAAATAAGTGAAGATGGTAAATGTCCGGAAAATACGGTAAATTTCCTTGTTGATGAACGACTGAGAATCCTTGCCACAAGCCTTAAAGACTTTGGGGAAGAAGAAAAGAATAAAGAATAATTAAGATAGGAGAAGATAATGCTTAAAAGAAAAGTCTGGTTTTTACTTTTTATAGTGGGTATTTTTGCTATTTCAGGTTGTGCTCCTCTTGTAGCGGGTGTAGCGGCCGGTGGTGCAGGTTCTGGAACTTACTTTTATGTAAAAGGTGAGATGGGTACAGACTATTACTCTTCCTTCGACAGGGTATGGGCTGCCTGTGAGAAAGTTGTCGCGGACCGACATGGTATTGAAGTAGAACCATACAAAGAAATAAGTCAGGGAACGATTGATACCGTCATAGACGGCGAGAAGGTTCATATTTCAGTCAAGTATACGGCAAAGAATGTAACTACCGTGGCCATACGTGTAGGTCTTTTGGGGAATAAACTTTCATCTCAACTCCTGCATGACAAAATTAATGATAATCTTATAAAAAAATAGCTGGCGGGTCAAGTCAAACAAGGGTCGATGGCCTCATCGGCCCTTAATATTTCTATATTTCTGCCCTTCGACTCCTGACCGTGGCAACTATTCCTTTTTTACCTCCAAACCGTAGCTTTTGATTTTTCTATGAAGATTACTCCTTTCTAAATCGATCAACTCGGCTGTTTTTGAAACATTTCCATCATTCTCTCGAAGCTTTTCGGTAATAAAACTCTTTTCAAATTCTATCTTTGCCATTCTTAACGAATCGAAAGAAAAAAATGAATCATCCAGCTTTACGCTCCGGTCTTGCTTCAATAAAAAGGGAATATCGTCGCCAGAAATAACGTCAGACGGGACAGTTATAACCAGCCGGTCGATAACATTTTTCAACTCTCGAACATTTCCCGGCCAGTCGTGATCCATCAATATTTCCAGCGTATCTTCTGTAATAGTTTTCTTGTTCGAGCTCTCTTTTAGTGAAAACTCTTTCAAAAAATGATTTGCCAGAAGGGGGATATCCTCTTTTCTGTCCCTTAAAGGAGGAATTCTAATAGGAATAACATTTAATCTATAGTAGAGATCCTGCCTAAACCTTTCTTCCTCCATTTCTTTTTCAAGATTTTTGTTCGTTGCAGCCAGCACGCGAACATTAGTTTCAATAACCTTTGTACCCCCAACTCTTGCAATTTTTTTCTCCTGAAGAATTCTGAGAATCTTTGCCTGGGCTTTCAGACTCATATCTGCCACTTCGTCTAAAAACATAGTGCCTTCATGTGCCAACTCAAACTTTCCCCTCTTTTTTTCTGTGGCTCCTGTAAAGGCCCCTTTTTCATGTCCAAAAAGTTCACTTTCTATCAATTCTTCTGGTATGGCAGCACAATTTACTTCAACAAAAGGGTTTTGCGATCTTTTGCTCTGCCTATGTATCGATCTTGCAACGAGTTCCTTCCCCGTACCATTTTCTCCCATTATCAATATCCAGGCATTGGTCGGGGCAATAATTCTGATTAATTCTTTTAACTCTCTAACGGATTTGCTACTTCCTGTAAGTTCATAATCCTGAGCAAATTTTTGTTTTAATAATTTATTTTCAGCCTCCAGGCGAACCAGATCCAATGCATGATCTACAACCAGAACCACTTTATCCAAATAGAGCGGTTTTTCAATAAAGTCAAATGCTCCCAATTTTGTTGATTTTACGGCAGTTTCTATCGTTCCGTGTCCTGACATCATAACCACCTGTATATGTGGGAAATCTGACTTAATAATCTTGAGGGTTTCAATTCCATCGATCCCCGGAAGCCAGATATCAAGAAGAACAAGATCAGGCAGTTCCTCCTCTATGATTTTGAGGGATTCCTCTCCGCTCTTTGCAATAAAAACTTCATAGCCTTCATCGACAAGAATTCCCTTTAGCGATTGACAGATACTCTCTTCATCATCTACAATTAATATTGTTTTATACATACTTCCCTCAACCGTTTTACTTTAAGCAACCGGCAAATCAAATGTTACTATTGTTCCTTTCGGACTATTATCCCTTACGCTAACAGTTCCGTTATGATCTGATATAATTGAGCTTACTATGGCAAGACCAAGGCCTGTCCCCGATTTTTTTGTGGAAAAATATGGTTCAAATAATTTCATCTTATCACCCAGGGGTATACCACAACCATTATCAATGACCTGCACCTTGACCCTACGATACACTTTATCGTATGAGGTTTTAATTTCAATCTTTCCGTTTTCATTAACCGCTGCAACGGCATTATCTAAAAGATTAACCATGACTCTCTTTATCTTCTCTGCATCAAGATTCAATTTAGGCATATTGGAACCGTTTTGAAAATTAAACAATATGCTTTTGTGGGCGTCCTGAAAGAGAGTTATGGAATCTGCTATAACCTCATCCAGGTCACCCGGAGCAAGTTTGGTAACAGGCATCCTGGCAAACCGGGAGAATTCATTGACTAAACTCTTTAGAACCTCTACCTGATCTATTATCGTCCCTGTACATTCTCGAAATACAGATCCATCATCACTCAGTTTGTCGCCATATTTTCTTTGCAATCTCTGGGCGGAGAGCTGAACAGGCGTTAAAGGATTTTTTATCTCATGAGCTATTCTTTTTGCAATCTCTCGCCATGCCGCTATCCTCTCGGCCTTCTTTACCTGTGTCAAATCCTCAAACACGACCACCATACCCATATAATTATCGTCATCATCCTTTAATGTTGCAGCAGCTACCAAAACCGTAAGCACCCTGTCCCTGAGCATCAACTGTACCTGCTTCTCATTAAAACCGCTTTCGGTCTTCCTCATTTCTTTCAGAAAATCACTTACCAGAGCCTTATGCTCAGTTTTCAGAACATCTTCATATTTCCTGTTCAGAACCTTTTGAGTTTTTATGTCCAGCATTTTTTCAGCAACACTGTTTATGGTGGTTATTACCCCATCCCTGTCTATAGAAATAACTCCTGCCGAAACATTACGGAGAACCGTTTCCATATATTTTCTACGCTGTTCAAGATCTATATTCGCCTGCCCCAAACTTTCATTGCTCGTTTTCAGGTTTTTCGTCATCTGATTGAAGGAATCGACAAGAACTCCTATTTCGCCATCGGCCACAACATCTATTTGATGGTCAAGATTCCCTTTAGCTATTTCTTCAGTCGCCTCTGCCAGATCCTGGATTGGAACCGTAATCCCCTTAGCTAAGAAAAGACCAAACCAGGTAGCAGAAAAAATAATCAAAAGTGTTACAATCGAAAAAGTGATAATATAACTCGATTTTATTGGAGTTTTTAGAAGTTTGAACTGTTTGTACTCTTCAGATGTTCTAGAAATAACGGCCATTTTATCAACAAGCCCCTTACTAATATAAAAACCCGCAATAACCACCCCTATAACTTCTCTCGGGGTGAGATTGGAATATACTGGTGCCATGGCACTTATAAAATCACCGGCACCTGTGGACTGTACTGTTGAAACCTCCTTTCCCATATATACATCTTCCAGAATCCTAGGAGAAAGTTTTATCGATGCGATATCCGGATTGTCCGGACTTCTGACAAGTAATTTCTCTTTCTGATTATCAAAATATATCTCTATCAACCCTAGTTTGAAGCTTTTCTGTCTTTGTTCCATAAGGGTTTTAAGATAATCTCTTTTTTCCTTTTCGTACAATTTATTCCTTGTAATATCGGAACTGATCTGCTTTGCATAATATTTCACACTATCAGTAGACTGTTGATAATAGGTTTGGGCAACTTCCAGGGATTGATTGAGAGCACCGCCTATTTTAATGTTAAACCAGGTATCTATGCTATAAGAAAGAAAATTAATTGAAACCAGAAATAGAACTACTGTAGGAATCAAAGACAGACTCACAAAGGCCACGACAAGTTTAGTCTGGAGCTTAGAGCCGAGGACACCCCGCTTTCGCTCAAAAACGAGCTTGACAATGTTCCTCATAATCAAAAATATGAGAAAAAGGGCCAAGATAATGTTGATATTGATAAGACCAAAGATCAACACATCATTTGAAACAGGAAGAAGCGTCTCCGTTTGGGAAAGATGACTTTCGACAAAGGTAAGAACAATTATAATAACTATGGTCGCAGCAATTATAATACGTTCCCTGCGACGCCTTTTCGATTCCTTGACATCCATCAATAGACAAATCCCTGTTTATACCAATCTGTTTCGAAATCCCACATGGAGACAAAGAATAAAATATATTCCATGTGTAAAGGCAGGCGTACCTTGTCCAACTGTGCTTTCGCTCTTATATAGTATTGCTCGTCTCTTTTTAGGAGTTTAAGAGAGGCAATAGCTACACCGTTCAGCTCCGCCATGGCCCTCTTTGCCTCATCAAAATCACTGAACGCCATCGGTTTCCCTCCACTTTCGGCAAGCGAAACATAGAAGATCTTTTTTACATTATCATATTTAATAGTGTGCTTTATCTCCCGGCGGTACTCTTTTTCATCAAACCAGTATCCCCGTTCTTTGTACAATTCCATTAAGAAAGTGAAAGTAGTGGGTATACCGGCTAAGACGGCCTTTTCCATATCTTCGGTAAAACAGTTAGTCACTCTGACGTAAACCAGTACATCATCGGCATTATTCGTCACTAAAAAATCTGTTACTCTCGCTTCCATACAATAAGATCTAACAGGAATAAGAATTAACAGGAAATATGCCAAAAATACTGGTAGAAGAAAAAATTTTTTAAACATTAAAATCCTTACAATGAGACTTTTGAAGAAGATTCCATTTTGAAAGGATACTCACCAAACTTCCATCGACTTTCATTTTAAAATTAATACGTTTCGAAAAAGATTGTGCACAGCAAGCATAGCAAGCAAATGTAACAGAATTGTTCCTTACATTTAAAAACTACTCTGCAGCTTGCTGCAGAAAGCTATAATAGTTTGCAAAAAATCTCGATTCGCTCTCAAAACCATATTTATCAGTTTTTCAAAGGTTCCATATCAATTGTATATCGGGGTATGTTAAGAAACTGGGAACTAAAAAGCAAGTGCTATTTGGAAAAAGCAATCTGAGTGAAATTCTCTGGCAGTATTTTAAAACTTACTGAGAACTACTTTGGAAGGGAATTGCATCCAGAACACTAAAAGTGGGGGCATTAATTAGTTCATCTCTTTCTTCTTCCTCATCCAAACAATTTGCTATCTTCCAGCTTTCTTCATTCGCTAAGAGTTCTGTAAGGAGCAAATTATTCAATCTGTGTCCCGATTTATAAGCTACAAAATGACCTATAATCGGCATGCCCAAAAGAGATAGATCCCCAATGGCATCAAGGATCTTATGCTTTACAAATTCATCAGAAAATCTGAGTCCTTCTTTATTGATAATTTTTTCATCATCCAGGACAACCGCATTATTCAAAGAACCTCCGAGAGCTAATCCCTTTGCTTGAAGGTACTCAACATCTTTTAAAAATCCGAAGGTTCGTGCTGCACAAATATTTTTCTCATATTCAACATCAGAAAAAACCATATGATACAACTGTTCACCGATCAACGGATGTTCAAATTCAATTTCGTAGGTAATTTTAAATTCCGGTGATGGCATAAGCACTGCCCAGCACTCTCCATCCTTTACGGAGACTGTCTCCTTTACGACCAGTAATTTCTTACATTTTCCCTGAGCGACTGTTCCGACACTCTTTAACAAGTTAACAAAAGGCAGGGCACTTCCATCCATAATCGGAATTTCAGGTGAATCTATCTCAACAACGGCATTATCCACACCCATCCCATTCAAGGCAGAAAGCAAATGCTCAACCGTTGAAACCATTGTCCCATTTACTCCCAAAGTAGTTGCCAGTGTTGTATCACGCACACTTTTCAACTCTGCCTTCACTATATTGTTTTCTGATAAATCTTTACGAACAAAAATTATCCCTTCATCAACCCCGGCAGGTTTTATTGTCATATTAACTTTTCTACCTGAGTGCAAACCCACGCTTTTACATCCTATTTCGCTTTTTACCGTTCTCTGTAAACGCATAGCACTCCTTGCAAATATGTTTTACTTTTAGATTAGACAACTTTAGGAAAATCGCATTTAAAACGTTTTCACTTTCCCTAAAATAGAGCAACAATCATACCAGCTACAATTATAATCACATCCAAATAAAATAACAGCTATAACTAATTGAAATTCAATAGATTTTACTGCAGGCCATTAGTTATTGGAAAAGAATGAAGGTATTTCACTCTCGTTATGTGTGTCGTAAAAGACACACTTTGATGAGGAATCAGAAGATATTAAGATTTTTACTTATTACCGAATCTTTCTTTTTCACTGTAGATACATCCACAATACTGTTGTCTGTACATACCCAATTCCTTGGATATTCTAATTCCCTCCTTCCATCCTTTGCGAAAATCCTGATAGAAGAACTCGATTCCATGTTTCTTCGACAGACTCTCCCCGATATCTCTGATCATCTCGTGATCTTGAAATTTGCTGTAGAGGAGAGTTGTTGTAAAACCGTCCATCTCCCCTCTTTTGGCAATACGTACCGCTTTCTCCAAGCGCGAATAATAGCAATACCGACACCTGTCATCTTCCCTGAACACCACTCCCCTCAAAAACTCTTCCATCGGATATCCTTCATTCGAAACGACTCTAAGTTCCGCACTGGCAGCATACTCTTGAAGCGTATCAAACCGTCTCTTATATTCAAGATAGGGATGAATATTAGGGTTATAAAAAAACCCTAAAACATTATGACCACTTTCTCTTAATATCTTCAGGGGATATATTGTACAGGGGGCACAGCAAATATGGAGTAAAATTTTCATACGAAAATCCTATTCAAAGTTTCAAGTTTAGAGTCTCACGTCTTTAGAAACACTTATATGGTTTCTAACTTTAAACCTTAAACTTCAAACCTGAAAATTTATTTGAACAATTGTTGTTGGTCTCTATCCCCCCACTCTTTCCCAAAATGCTCATACGCAATTTTCGTAGCTACCCTCCCTCTTGTTGTCCTGTGAAGGTATCCCTCCTGAATAAGGTATGGCTCATAGACGTCCTCAATAGTATCTCTTTCCTCACCTATTGCAGATGACAGATTATCAATTCCTGCCGGGCCACCATTAAATTTATCAATCAAGGTTAATAATATCTTCCGGTCCATGTGATCAAACCCCCTATGATCAACTGCGAGCATTTCCAAGGCATTAATGGCTACCTTTTTATTAATTAAGCCATCCGCCCTGACTTCAGCAAAATCCCGTACCCTTTTAAGAAGACGGTTCGCTATGCGGGGAGTACCTCGTGACCGGCCAGCTATTTCATAAGCCCCTTCATCATCAAGTCTCACAGACAATATATTAGCCGATCTTTTAACAATGATTGAAAGTTCGGAAGGGGTATAAAATTCAAGTCGGAAACTCATACCGAAACGATCACGAAGTGGCGATGTAAGAAGCCCTGCTCTGGTAGTTGCGCCCATCAGAGTAAACTTAGGAATTTCCAGCTTCATTGAACGTGCGGAAGGTCCCTGGCCGATCAGAATATCGATATGGTAATCCTCCATCGCAGGGTATAGAATTTCCTCTACAACATGGGAAAGCCTGTGAATCTCATCGATAAACAGAATGTCATGTTCGTGAAGGTTGGTCAGGATTGCGGCTAAGTCTCCCGGGCGCTCTACAACGGGACCTGAGGTAACTTTAATATCAACTCCCATCTCTTCAGCCACGATATAAGCGAGGGTGGTCTTCCCCAGTCCGGGAGGGCCATAGAGGAGAACATGATCAAGGGCTTCACCTCTTCTTCTGGCAGCCTCAATGAATATGGAAATGTTTTCCTTTATTTTTTCCTGCCCAACAAACTCAAAAAGAGTTCTTGGACGCAGTGACCGTTCATACCCATTTTCATTATCGAATTTTGCCGGGCTCACCACAGAATGTTCCATAACACACAATCTCTGTCCTACAGGGGTAAGTTATTTTATCGCTATCTCTCCGTGACTCGTCGATAGGATAAACTTTTCAGCGCTTCCTTTAAGAGAACTTCGAACGTCAATTCTTCCGAAGACTCACGTATCACCTTCTCCAGAACATTTTTAGCGGTATTTCTTTTATAACCAAGGTTTACCAGCGCTGACAGAGCATCCTCTTCAATCACTTCTTCGGACAATCTCTCATCACCTACAGTAGGTACCGCTCCGTCTGGTGTGAGACTTAAGACCTTATCCTTAAGCTCGAGTATCATTCTTTCAGCCATCTTTTTTCCAACACCCGGAATGCTCATCAGCCTTGCAATATCCCCCTCAGAAACGGCCTTTACAAATTCTGCTACAGAAATACCTGAAAGGATATTCACTGCGAGTTTCGGCCCTATACCGGTCACCAGAATCAACAGTTTAAAGATATCCATCTCCTCTCTGGTATTAAAACCGAAGAGGCCGATCGAATCCGCTTTGAAATGTGTATAGATATTTAATGTGACAGGCTGACCGATATCTGGAAGCTCGTAGAAAGTACTTAACGGGACAAAGACACGATACCCCATCCCATTAACATCAGCTATAGCATAGTCAGTTGATTTATATAACAATATTCCGTTTATTCTGGCAATCATTCAGGTAGCCACCGCCTTTAAAAAATTTGAGTGACAGATTGCAATAGCTAAAGCATCTGAGGCATCCACCGGTGGCAATTCTGAAAGATTCAATATGGCTTTGACCATCTGTTGAACTTGTCTTTTTTCCGCCCGGCCATAACCAACAACTGCTTTTTTCACTTCAAGAGGAGTATAGTCATAAATCGGGACACTACTATGAAAACTTGCCAGTATTACTACTCCCCTAACCTGTGCCTGCTTTACAAGACTTTTAACATTCTTACCATAGAAGACATCCTCCATAGCTATGGCATCAGGTGTCGAGCTCTTTACAACCTCCATCAAATTATCATATATTCTTGCCAAACACTTCGATAAGATCTCGCCTTTTACCCGCTTTATTTCACCATATACAACACCTGCAATCCTGTCCCGTTCTTTTTCAATAACACCGTACCCTGTAATATTGGTGCCCGGATCAACCCCTAAAATTCTCAATTCCTTTAAACATCTCCCATTTTTTTGATCCTTGACGTGAATTCCGAAAAGCCTTACATGATTATCTCGTAAAAAGTCTTTTCGGAGCGAATTCAAGCATTTTGGGAA
>CAZYTP010000029.1:0-25254 GCA_964650385.1 uncultured Syntrophales bacterium
GAGCAAAAACCTCCAAAAAACTGATCCACTTAAACCTATGTCGGATTTTGGGACATCCTATTTGCTTGACATGATTTTTTCGTAATGATATTTCTTCGGGGTTAAATGAACAACCGCGGTAGGATGCCGTATTTAACAAAGGAGGAAAACGTGACCTTTCAGGAATTGATATTAGCCCTTGAAAAATACTGGGACGATAAGGGGTGTATTATACAGCAACCGTACGATATTGAGGTCGGGGCAGGAACCTTTAATCCTGCAACCTTTCTCAGAGCCCTCGGCCCGGAACCATGGAATGTCGCCTATGTCGAACCTTCCCGGAGACCCACGGACGGCAGGTACGGAGAGAATCCTAACAGACTTCAGCACTACTACCAGTATCAGGTTATAATGAAGCCGTCACCATTTGACATACAGGAGCTCTACCTTGACTCCCTTAAAAGCTTCGGCATAGATCCCCTCGATCATGATATTCGCTTTGTGGAAGATGACTGGGAATCCCCCACGCTGGGTGCCTGGGGTTTAGGGTGGGAGGTCTGGCTCGACGGAATGGAAATAACCCAGTTCACTTACTTTCAGCAGGTTGGAGGAATAGACCTGGACCCCATATGCGCCGAATTAACTTACGGAATTGAGCGAATCGCTATGTATCTTCAGGAGATTGACAATGTATACGATTTGGAATGGACAGAGGGCATAAAATATGGGGATGTACACCACCAGGGAGAAGTTGAATTCTCCATCTACAATTTTGAAGAAGCCGATACCGAGATGTCAAGAAAGCTTTTCGATATGTATGAGGCAGAATCCATAAAAATGGCTGAGAAGAATCTGGTGCTCCCCTCTTACGATTACTGTCTCAAGTGTTCACATATCTTCAACATACTCGATGCACGGGGTGCAATAAGCGTTAACGAGCGTACCAGTTATATCGGCAGGGTAAGAAACCTGGCAAGACTCAGCGCTGAAGGATATCTAAAGCAAAGAGAAAAAATGGGATATCCCCTTATGGGAAAGTGGAAGTAACTACTCAGGCATGAATAGTTATGAGGCATAAAGCACCAGAGGGATAGAGAAAGAAAAAAATGGTTTAATTAGTTCGATTGGTTTCATTCGTTGCATTGGTTAACCGATTGAACCAATTGAACCAAGGGAATTAGTTAGATTGGAGAATTTAACATATGGGTAAAGAACTTCTATTAGAAATAGGAACGGAAGAGATCCCCGCCGCTTTTTTACCGAAGGCTCTCAATGACATGGACAGGATCATCCGGAATGAATTTTCCGGAAACAAGATCAAGCATGGAAAGGTCAAGACGATGGGCACACCGAGGAGACTTTTCCTACATGTGGCTGATGTGGCAGAGAAGCAGGAAGACCAGATCATAGAAAAGCTCGGCCCGGCCAAAAGGGTTGCATTTGATGAAAATGGAAATCCCACCAAGGCCGCCATCGGCTTCGCCAGAGGGCAAGGCATAGACATATCTGAAGCTGAAACAATAACAACAGAAAAGGGTGAATACATCTGCGCCAGAAAAAAAATTGCCGGGGAAGAGACAAAAAGCATACTCCCCGATCTTCTCGTTAAATTTATAACATCCATACCTTTTCAAAAGTCTATGCGGTGGTCAAACTTGGACATGCGTTTTGCGCGGCCGATTCACTGGATACTTGCCATTTTGGAAGGAGAAATCATTCCATTTAAAATCGAAAACATATCGAGTGGCAACATGTCACGCGGACATCGTTTCATGAGTCCACAGCCCTTCGAAGTCAAAAGCTTTGATGAATATATGAAGAAAACAAGGGAGAGTTTTATTATCGTTGACCCGGAGGAACGGAGAAAAATCATACTGGAAGGGGCAATACAAGCCGCCCGTGAAGTATCCGGAAATATTCTTGAAAATGATGACCTTCTCGAAGAGGTAACTTTTCTCGTCGAATATCCTTCGATTGTCAGGGGAGGGTTCGAAAAAGAATATTTAGAGCTTCCCAAGGAAGTTCTCACCACCTCCATGATGTCGCATCAAAAATACTTCCCCGTTACCGATGAAACGGGGAGTTTGTTACCCTATTTTATTACGGTTAATAATACCGTGGCGAGAAATCCTGGCGCTGTAGCCGCTGGAAATGAAAAGGTCATTCGTGCACGCCTTGCCGATGCCCGATTTTTCTTCGACGAAGACCAGAAGATCCCACTGGAGGAAAAACTGGAAGAACTTAAAAACGTTGTCTTTCACAGCCAGCTCGGAACTTCTTATGAAAAGGTCATGCACTTCAGGGAACTTGCTGAATATATAACAGACAAAATAAAACCCGACATAAAGGATGCAGTACACCGGACAGCAACACTCTGCAAGGCCGATCTGGAAATGCAGATGATCTATGAATTCCCGGAACTGCAGGGAATAATGGGCAGAGAATACGCTCTTATTCAGGGTGAAGATAAAATTGTCGCAAAGGCTATCTACGAACACTACCTTCCGACAGCAGCCGGTGGTGATCTCCCGGAAACAGATGAGGGGGCCATTGTAAGTATTTCTGATAAACTGGACACTATTGTCGGATTTTTCGGCATCAATGTGATACCGACGGGAACCGCCGATCCCTATGCTCTTAGGAGGCAGGCTCTCGGAATTATCAATATTATCCTGGACAAACAATACCCCCTCTCTTTGGGCGATCTGATAGACAAGAGTATCGCCATCTTTGGCGACAAGCTGAAGAGGAAGCCGGAAGAGATCAAATCAGATGTCCTGGAGTTCTTCAAGGGAAGGTTTCAAAACCAGCTGATCTCGCAGGGGCACCCCTATGACGTCGTCGATGCCGTTCTCTCGGTGGATACCGGCGATATAGTAAGGGCGTACAGAAGAATTGAAGCGATGGAAGAATTCAAGTCCCATCCTGACTTTGAACCGCTGGCGATCGCCTTTAAGCGAGCAGGCAACATTATAAAGGGGTTCACAGGCGGTTCTGTCGATACCTCACTTTTCGATACGGATGAAGAAAAAACCCTCTACGATGCTTTCCTTGAAATTAAGGAGGAGGTCACGACTTGTATAAATAGCGGCAATGATCAAGATGCCCTGATCGAAATGGCCCGGCTGAGAAAACCCGTAGATGATTTTTTTGATACTGTTCTTGTCATGGCAAAAGATGAAAAGGTGAAATTCAACAGGCTCTCTCTCTTAGAAGAAATTTCCAGGCTATTCCACCGGGTCGCAGACTTTTCCAAAATAGTGACAGAACATTAACGCTTAGCGCATTATCGCAAAAAGTCTTTTCTGTCACCTTAACAATACCACAAATGTCACCCTGAACTTGTTTCAGGGTCTCTTGGAATTCTGAGCGAGATTCTGAAATAAATCCAGAATGACAAATGGCACACTCAACGTTTACGGCCCGAATATTCTGCAATAGACACTATTATGGTAATTAAAAAGGCCTGAATAACAAGTAGTATGCCATCAATGGGTCTCGCATACCGGAGGGTAATGGCACTGATGCCAAGAGTTGCACACAAGAAAACAGCCTTTCTT
Source organism: uncultured Syntrophales bacterium (assembly GCA_964650385.1). Classification (GTDB taxonomy): domain Bacteria; phylum Desulfobacterota; class Syntrophia; order Syntrophales; family JADFWA01; genus JAUSPI01. The sequence continues at coordinate 3,540 of CAZYTP010000029.1, forward strand.
CTGTCACCAAGAAGGGTATACAGCCTGTGGGAAATCGGCTGCTACAAATTAGCCCGAATCCGGTGCGGCTTCCCTGACAATCCTGGAATCAACAATCTCCACCTTCAAAATAAATCCTGCCATAAGGCTAATATCACAAATGTTATTTATCAGCCTTGGTATTCCCTAGGATTTATCTTAGAAAAACCAAGAGCTTAAGGATTGGATCCGTCATCAACCCTATATCAAGCTTTGCATCTGAAAGTTGTTGTATCAGCACTCTGCTCAGCGTCGTTTTTCCGCTGCCAATCTCCCCGGTAATCACAACTATACCTTTGTTCCCTTTTATCACATAGAGAAGTCGGGCTAATGCCTCTTCATGTTCGGGTGAATAGTACATGAAATCCGGATCTGGAACATTTTCAAAGGGAAATTTTTTAAGTCCCCAGTACTCTAAATACATCCTTTAACTCTTTCAACGGCTACATATATCTCATTGACAAAGATTTATTTTTTGCTACTGTACCAGATAAGATTTTGATGTCAAATGAAAACTACGTGAGGGAGTCCGACAATGACAATTCATAAGTCCATGGAAAATCTATATTTGATAGATTTAGATCAACCTTTAGATGGGTTCCGAAATTTTATCAGCAGCTGGATATTCACCCCCGGTGATTTGACAATCTTAGTAGACCCCGGTCCTCGATCCTCTATTCCTGTTCTTGTAGATGCACTGAAAAAGCAGCAGGTAAAAAAAATTGACTACATTCTTTTAACTCATATTCATATTGACCATGCAGGGGGCACCGGACTGCTGTTGGAACATTATCCGGATGCTAAGATCAACTGTCATCCCAAAGGCATTCGACACATGGTCGATCCCGGCAAATTGTGGGAAGGAACCCGGAAAATATTGGGTAACGTCGCAGAGGTATACGGAGAAATTGTACCGATACCCGAAGGCAATATTTTTTACAAAGATTGTATCGAAGAAGGAGAAACAGTTATCAATGTATTACAAACACCAGGCCATGCACCCCATCATGTCTGTTATCAGGTTGGCGACATCCTCTTTGCAGGAGAAGTTGCAGGGGTTAGCTACCCTCTAAAAGACGGCCTCTATCTTCGAGTAGCAACACCACCGGTATTTAACTACGATATTTATCGAAACTCCATGGAAAAAGCTGCTGCTGCCGATATTTCACACATCTGTTTTGGTCACTATGGACACAGACAAGATATAGCAAATGTATTTGATACAGCATTTGATCAGTTAGACAATTGGCTTGCCACGGTAGAAAAGCATTATCGGGCCGGAAGTGAACCATTTGAAGAAACCGTCTTCGAGGAACTACTGAAGAATAACCGGGGGATGGCTCATTATCACTCTCTTCCCGGTGACGTACAGGACCGGGAAAAATATTTTTCTTTCAACAGTATCAGGGGCATGCGTGCCTATCTGGCAGAATGAAGTATGGAACTGAACAGCGAGCGCATTATTCTTCGAATTACTTCGTTCCCCGCAGCCTGTCTGCGTGCAACGCACAGGCAGGCTTGTTGCGGGGAGCTTCAAAACTTCTTTTAAAAAGACCTTGACACAAAGAAATAGTTTTATTATGTATTTTATACTATATATTTAAATCCTTTTGATAACATAAAGCACTTGCATGCGAATCAAGAGGTACAGTAGAAGTTGGGTATGGACACAAACAATCTGAAATGCAAAAAAGTTGCACCATGCTCCTCAGGTTTTTGGTGGCTTTCTTTTTTCTGTCATTGTGCAATCCGACTTTAGAAAATTTTGAGAAAGGAGGATAAGCGATGTCAGAAGGTAAGGTAAAGTGGTTTAATGAGCGTAAAGGCTTTGGATTCATTGAACAGGATGACGGCAGCGATGTATTTGTTCACTTCAGTGCTATTCAAGGCGACGGTTTCAAGACTTTGTATGAGGGCCAGCGCGTGAGCTTCGATGTCAAGCAGGGTGATAAGGGCCCGGCAGCGGAAAACGTGAAACTTCTGTGACATGTTGGGGGTCGTACCTCAGCTTTAAAGGGGCGACCCCCTAAGCTTTTTTGTTTTTCAGAAATCTATCTATTTCTTCAAGAACTTCCTCAACTGTTTCCACCCTGATAAAGATTCCTTCTTCCTCAATTTCAAATTTTGGGCAGTGGAGACCGACAACCGGGGTCCCACTCTTCAGTGCAACGGCTATTTCAGAAAGGGTGCCTGAACCACCGCTCAGCGCAATCATAATATGCGGTGTCTTGGCATTGATTACATTTCTGGCATCAGACATACCTGTATAGATAGGAATATCAACAAATTTATTGGGATATCCTTTAAGAGGAAACTTCCTTTCGCTGGGGAGTATACCAATCACAAAGCCTCCGGCTCGATGTGCCCCTTCGGAAGCTGCCTTCATCAGACCGCCTCCCCCTCCAGTAAGGAGAACATGACCTTTTCTGGCAATTCCTTCTCCAAGGCGATAGGCATCTTTCATCGTGACGGGATTCCCCTTGTGACTTCCCATAATGCCGACAATAAAAGGTTTCCGGTTAACTAAAAGTTTTGACATCTTCTCTCCTCAAGGCAGGTTTTCAGGATATGCTGATTATAGTAGAAAACCTAAAAGCAGTACAGAATTTCTTTTGTTGATATAAGAGTGTTTTTTTGTTAGATTCCCTGCCTACGCTCTTAATAAGGTGATAACGGGACAGGCTATTTTTTGATCGGAGGATGAATCTTGAAAAGTGACACAGCGTATCTGATGGAAAACGAGGAAGAGAGCATTCGACTGGAGGTTAAGACGGCTCCGGAAGCAGTTAAGGAACAGGCCCTGTGGTGTGGTATAAAACCGGGGATTAGAGTACTCGACGCAGGTTGCGGACCAGGAAAAACAACATCCGTCCTGTATGAAATGATACAGCCCGGCGGAAGCATGGTGGGTGTGGATTTTTCAGAAAAAAGAATAAATTATGCCAGGAAGCACTACGGAGGAACATCCGGGCTTGATTTTTATGTGCATGACGTAAGGGATTCCCTGGATGATTTAGGTCAGTTCGATATCATCTGGGTTCGCTTTGTGCTGGAATATTACCGTGCAGGAAGTCAAGACATTGTTAGAAACCTGAAATCTTGTCTCAAACCGGGTGGATACCTTTGTCTGCTGGATCTTGATCATAATTGTCTCAATCATTACGAGCTTCCACCCGGGATGAAGGAATTTTTACCTGCACTGATGGCCAGATTAGATGAGGAGTATAACTTCGACACTTATGCAGGCCGAAAGTTGTATTCCTATCTTTATGACAATGGATTTGAAGATATCAAGATGCATCTCATACCACACCATTTAATCTACGGGGAAATAAGGGAAGGGGATGCATTCAACTGGATGAAAAAAGTGGAGGTAGCCGCTGTAAAACTCGGTGATCTATTCAATGATTATCCCGGTGGTTATGAAGCCTTCCATGCCGACTTTAAAAGATTTTTCTATGACACGCGACGTTTCACCTACACCCCCCTGATTCTGTGTAAAGGGATGAAATATTAGTCTGATTAGGTTTTTCCATCCAAAAAATTTCTTATCTTTTTTAGTAAGTCTAGTAACTGGTATGGTTTTTTAATAAAACCTACGGCGCCCTCCTTGAGCGTATTTTCTTCTTGAACGCTTGTCATAAAACCACTTGAAATGATAATCTTGGCTTCGGGGTCGATCCTTCGAAGCTCTGACAGGCATTTATATCCCCCCATGCCAGGCATCATTAAATCCAGTATAACCAGGTGGATCGTATTTTTCTCCTTCTTGAAGATTTCTATGGCCTTTTCTCCACTTTCGGCCGTCAGAGTGGTGTAACCATGATAAGTTAATATGTTTTGTCCAACCTCAAGAAGAGTTTCTTCGTCATCTACCAGCAAGATTGTTTCTTTGCCGATAAGTAATTCTTCCATTTGCTCTGGTTTAGTTATCTCTTTTTCGTCTATTACACTCAAGGAGGGAAGATATATCCTAAAAGTCGTCCCATCACCGAGTTCACTTTCGCAAATGATATAACCTCCGTGATTTCTCACGATACCATAAACGACTGAAAGGCCAAGACCCGTTCCTTCACCTACTGCCTTTGTCGTAAAAAACGGATCGAAGATATGTTCTAATGTTTCTTTATCCATTCCATAGCCTGTGTCTGAAATGCTCATAAGAACATAACGGCCTGTTTTAATTTCAAAGTTACCCTGAGAGTACCCTTCAGCTATCGTAGTGTTTTCTGTTTTGATATTTATTCTACCACCATCCGGCATGGCGTCCTTTGCGTTGACTACCAGATTCATTATGATCTGTTGAATTTGAACCGGATCACCACTTATGATATGAAGATCATCATCCATATCGAGTTCAATTGCTATCATTTTAGAAATGGTACTGCCAAGTAGATCACAAACCTTTCTGATTTCATTGTTGAGGATTATGGGTTTTAATTTGCTTTCCATCTTTCGGCTGAAAATCATAAGTTGTTGAATAAGGCTCGTAGCTCTTTGTGTCAAGTCACTGATATGGGAAAGGTATCTCCAGTCTGGATCGGTTTCTTTCTTTTTCATCATCAGTAGTTGATTATAACCAGCGAGAGCCTGAATAATGTTGTTAAAATCATGAGAGATGCCTCCGGTCAGTGTACCGACGGCTTCCATTTTCGATGCATGGCGGAGCTGAGCTTCCAGATTACGTTGTCGAGTGATGTCTTTCAAAGTTCCAACAAAGCCGGTCATGTTTCCTTCCGAATCAAAGTTCGAAGCATTATTCATTGTGAAAATCTGCTCGTATCCATCCTTATTCGAAATTACTACATTGGCATTTTTGATTCTTTTCTTGTTATGCTTTATTCCATTTAAAAAGCTACCGAAGTTTGCGTTCCCATCTTCTTTTACAAAGTCTGTGAAATATTTCCCGATGACTTCTTTTTTTTTGTGTCCCAATATTTTTCCCCATGCGGGATTTACGTATGTGAACAATCCATCTATTCCCAGTGTGTAAATGATGTCTGGAGCATTATCACTGAGTGCCCTGAACCGTTCCTCGCTCTCCCTGACTTTCTCGTAGGCTTTTGCATTGTTAATGCTAATTGCGATCTGAGTAGCTATTCCTGTCAAGAGACTCATATCACTCTCGGTAAGTTTTCTCTTCGACTGGACATTATCGACCGCCAGGATTCCTTCTGAACACCCTTCGTAGACTATTGGCACACAAATAAATGATAGAGCGCCCATTCTTTTTGCAAATTCGAGACTCTTTTTCGAAAGATCTTTTTCAGCCTCTTTGATGTCGCTGATCAGAAAGGATTTTTGTCTTTTAAAGGCCAGTACAAACTGCCCTTTAGACTCAGGGTTATCAAGACGAAACTCTGCCTGTTTCAAGAATTCCTCCTCTGTGGGTTTATATCCAAAACCGGCGGTGTAAACAAGACGAGTCATTTCTTTATTGGCGAGCATGATCATTCCTCTGTCAAAATCGAGCCGCTTCTCTATGGTTTTCATTGTAACTTTGAAAAGTTCATCTATGTCCAGTATACTGGAGAAGGCCTGACCAAGTTCCTTGCTAAGCAGGGCATTATTATAGCTAATCTCGGTCTGATCCAAAAGACTGCTTGCCAGGTAACCCTGATTCTCGAGGTCTACCAACAGCTCTTTCTTTTCCCGATATTCTGAATAAAGCGAAACAGAAACCACAAGCAGGGTGCATGACAGCATGGAGATCAACCAGTATCTTCCCGGCAAGGCAAAAAAAAGTGTCAAATACACTGCGATGCCGATAGGGATAGCATAGCTACGGATTTGCCTCCACATAAAAGCCGGGCTCTTTTCCCAGGTAATGATGTAGCGGCAGCAGTCCCCGCCCTTGTGTATGCATGTAGGATGCTCGACTGTAGCAAGTTTGTTTGAAAACGGCTTGGTCATACCTTCAAATGCCCCCCACCGGTTCTTACATTGGTAGGGTTTTTCATCAACATTCGGTTTTGGCTTGACAATAACCTCGACTTTGTTATGTTTAAACTTTTTAACATGAATCGTACAGGCGCGGCTCAGGAGGAGATAGAGTCTTTCCAGCATCATATAGGCAGTTACGGGGGTGATAAAACCCTTAATGTAGGGTAAAATAGCTCCAATCGCCTTGGAAGAAGTTCCATAGCGTCCAACTTCACGGGCAATGTCCGGGTTGCCGGTCCTTTGAACTACGGCCTTTTGAAAGAGATCTACTTGCTGCTGACTGAACCAATGCCCCTGATCATCAAGCTGATAACCTGTAATCCCTGCATCATGAAGAATAGAATCAATATCAACCTCAGGATAATATCTTTTTAGATATTCTGTGTAATTTTTTGTTGTTCTACTGTTATACAAGGGACACTCTTCCCATTTCTGTCGAGTCTGGTTGTGTTGGATTGCTACTCATAAATTACCCCGAATGTTCGTTGCATATATTCCAAGAGTTTTTCTGTATAGCGCATCTCTCCAATCCACAGCTGATATTGTTTGTCGTAAGGTATATTCATGACCTCAAGATAATCGGGAGGATAAATTAGAAGGGGTATTTTGTCAAGACGATAGGCATCGGCCAACTGCCCCACGGCAAGGGAGAGCGCTTCCCAGGGCAGCCCTTCCGGGTCAGTCACAATAGCGGTTATGCCATTTAAAAGTTCTGACAGATTCAATCCCAGATCCGATTGATTTACAATTAAAACGGCGCTCAGGTTGTTCCTGTGGATAAGGGAGAAGACCTTCCTTTTCCTTGTGAAACCGAGCCGCCCGTAAACCTTTTCAAGAGATTCATCTTGCATATTTCTCTGGCCAAGGCCAAGGACATTCAAAAATAGACCCCCAGAGTTATGTTCATAAAATTGCTCCAACTCCTGCAGTGCAAAGGGAGACAATTCCTTCAACGACCACCCTTCCGGGAGAGGGGACTGTGCGGACTCGACCGGATATGTTAGATAAGAAAAAAGATCCAGTGAACAGCCCTTCGGATTATTAAGTTCCCTTGCAAAGTCGCCAAAGGCAAGATTGGGGAATTCGTTTTGCGGCTGGAAATAAGTCATTGCATAGTCCATTTTCGCCGAAGGCAGGTTATAGATGCCATGGAGGAAAATCATGACAGCATGTAATACCTCGAGACCAGCAGGCCTTTTGCCCATACGTCTGGCTGCATGGTGATGTATCAACCAGGCCCGCTCATATGCCCGTACCATGGAGAGGTGGCCATAAATCTTCCCGTCCCTCTCGTACGTGAAGTGACGGGCAATCTCCGGATTATCCTGATAGAGCTTACGATAGGTTTCCTTGAGTTTGTCTCGATGAGACTGTATTTGAATGTATTTCTTGGGATAGATAAAGCCCGTCTCAAAGAAGAACTTCCACAGGGCATCCATATCCACCTCCGTCGAAACACAAGCATGCGAATCTTTACTCATGCTCAGCAGGTGATTAAGACGGCTGTAAATATGGATGTCCATATCCAGAATGGCAATGCCCCAGCAAATTTTGTTCTTTTTTATTTGATCCTGACGGCGATAGATCACCTGTGCCGTACAAATCATTTCCAGGGCACCGACATAGGTGATTGTCATTTTGGGAATAATCATGCCCGGCATCAGCACACCTTCACCGACCCTTTCAAAAACGGAAAATCCCGACGTGGAGATATCGAAAATCTCACGTTTGATCCTTTTTTTAAAAAAAGGGTGTTCAAAAACAACCACGGGTGGCGGCACCAGCCGCTGGCGGGGATTACGGATTTCCTCTTTTTTGAAACGGCTTGTCTGACCATTCACGGGTGCCAGCACGATTTCTCTCTCTCGGTGCCCCTCGGTCTGGCGAACAACGACACAATGGCCTGAAAATACAATCTTTTTATTGTTATACAAATTAATTACAGCCTGGCGACCCGGGTTGAACCACTTAAAGTAGTCAGAATCCACCCTGACGCGAAATTCATCGGAGCTAAAATCTAACAGTTTACCGTTGGCCAAAAAGCCTGCTTGACTCACCTCGGCCGTCACACCGCGGCAGACAAACCGTCGGCTTTGACGCTGGTTCAAAATATAGCCTGCCTGGGGTAACTGAACTGTACAACTTTCATCGCTGACATTCAGGAGACTTACAGGCACCAGGATGATCGACTGACCGTCTATGATAACCAGGTATCGAATTTGATAGTCTTCCAGTTTCAGTTCTGGTGGCATTTCGTCCAACCACCGACAGGTCACCTCATCTCCCATGCAGGGTTCAAGTGATGCCTTTAACAGGATTCCTTCTTCGTATTTTGGGTGGTTAAGATAGAAAAAGACATGACCATCCATAAAGTGGATGTGGTTGAGGGTATTGATTAATTCTCTCTGACCCGCTTTGGGTGAAGATTCAATACGGTTGATAAGATCCCGGTGCCGGAACAGCCACGGGGAAAGCACAGTTTCCCCACGAGCAGAAAAAGCTTTGTTCTTTTTTCCCATATCCATTTTCACTTCAGCTCTGAAATAAGTATAACGCCGTCCCTGACTTCTCCGTCAAAATATAGGGACTTATTTATCACCCGTTTCAACTTCTCTTACCAGAACACTGCTGTTTTTTAAGAAATTGAGAAACCTATATGTTTTTTTCTAAAAGCTCTTTATAACGTATATAAAAACGATAGCCTGAAAAGACATTAATAAGTACGTAACTTCCCGGAGCTGCAGGACCCAACCTTATTCATATTCGAGTCACTCTTTTTATCAAATATCTCTTCAGTCCGGTTTATGAGAGAGAATGGGATACTCCCCGAATAGAAATTTACCGGCCAACTGGTTTTTCGGCCTGTCTGACTGGCGCTGAAATATAACAGAAATCTCCGCTATAGGGAAATTAAAAATAGACTTCCCTATTTTTAACGATCAGTTAACAGATTTCACTACTCATCCATAGCAAAGGCAAGCCCCACCAGAAGAAAGGTATCATCTGTGTACCAAATGGGCTGGCAAACATCAACGCCATTTTTACTGGAACGAAGAAATTGATGCTATTGACAAAAGCCTTTGTTTATACTTGATAAATGTCCAATGCGGGAATATAATGGTGAAGATTTATATACTTATAATGCAAGACGTTTGCAAAACCTGCAAGTGTCTACAAATGGAAGCTTCCCGCAACAAGTTGCGGGGAATCTCCGACTGTTTAGTAAGTTAGAAATTATTTTCTGCCAGAAAATAATTTCGTTAACGCATTTATCCCCTTTAGTGGGACTTATCCCGTTTATCGGGGTAAGGAAAATATTTTTTGTGTTCGCTCGCTAACCCCGCCGCAGGCAGCGGGGAACGAAGTAATTCGAAGAATAATGCGCTCGCTGTTCAGTTCATCGGAAAGAAAAAAAGCAGGGCCTGTTCCCCGAACAGGCATCTATAAGGCAGGCTTCAATGCAGATGAATGACGGAGGTAAAAAATAAAAATTGCGGAAAAGCTTCGTACCTGCATCTACGAAAGACCTTTTGAAATTGATGATAAAAGACTGAACGTGAACATAAGCCTGGGTGTAACCAGCATTGTGCCTTCAAGCAATAGCAACGCAGTTAACCTTCTAGAATCTATGATAAAGACTGCTGACGACGCCCTCTATAAGGCAAAGGAAACTGGCAGGAATAAGGTAGTTTATGGATAGGATGAGGGTTTTAGCTTCGAACGGAAGGAACTAAAGACATGAAAAAGAAGGCAAGGATTCTGGTTGTTGAGGATGAGCAGATTATTGCTGAGGACATAGCAAGGATTTTACGAAATTTTGGATATGACGTTCCTGCTATTGTTTCTTCTGGTGAAGATTCTATTAAGATAGTGAAGGAATCACCTCCGGATTTAGTGTTGATGGACATCATGTTGGAAGGCGAAATGAATGGCATAGAAGCTGCCGGTAAGATATATTCCCGTTTTGGTATCCCTGTTGTTTATATGACTGCCTATACGGATGACGAGAGGTTGGAGAGGGCAAAGCAGACGGGACCGTTTGGTTATATACTCAAGCCATTCGAGGGGAAAGAGCTGTACAGCTCCGTTGAGATGGCACTTTACAAACATAAAATGGAAAAGGCGCTAGTGGAGAATGAAAGGCGCTATCGTCTGCTTGCCGAGAATATATCAGACGTCATCTGGACCATGGATATGGACATGAGGACTACTTATGTCAGCCCTTCTATTACCAATCTTACGGGTTATACGGTTGAGGAGCGAACAAACCTGCCGCTCGATAAAGTGTTAACTCCCGATTCTTTCGAGGTTGTTTCCAAAATTCTCAAAGAAGAATTAGTCATCGAGGCTTCAGGTTCCAAAGATCCTTCTCGAGCGCGGATAATGGAACTGGAACAGGTACACAAGAATGGTTCAACACTTTGGACCGAGGTAAAATTTTCATTCATACGCTCCCAGGATGGTCGTCCGATTGCTTTTATGGGGGTAACACGCGACATCACCGAACGCAAACAGGCAAAAGAAAAACTGGAGCAAAGTTACGAAAAACTGAAAAATGCTCTAGATGGAATGATCAATGCTCTGGCGTCAGTAGTTGAGATGAGGGATCCCTATACTGCCGGTCATCAACAGCGGGTGGCCAAGCTTTCCTGTGCTATAGCCAGAGAGCTTGGTTTTTCAGAGGATTATATTCAGAAAATCCGAATAGCTGCAATCGTTCATGATATCGGCAAGATAAATATTCCTTCCGAAATCCTCAGTAAACCCTCACAGTTAATAAAAATTGAGTTTGATATGATAAAGACTCATCCGGAGGCAGGCCAATCTATTTTGACGCAGATAGAATTCCCCTGGCCAATTGCACAGATCGTGCTTCAGCATCACGAAAGGATGGATGGTTCCGGATATCCTCAAGGTCTTAAAGGTGAGGATATTCTTTTTGAAGCGAGGATCATAGCAGTAGCTGATGTTGTTGAGGCTATGGCTTCTCATCGGCCTTACCGGCCCGCTGAGAAGACAGAAGATGCGTTGGAAGAAATCTCACGGAATAAAGGTATTCTTTATGATCCTCAAGTGGTTGATGCCACACTGAAACTTCTTACTGAGAAAGGGTTTGCGTTCTATGAGGCATAAGATGGATCATATTCTACAATGACACGTTAAAACGTTTTTGCCAACATCAAGGCCTGTACCCGCAGAGAGGGTACGCCTACTACTTTGGTGAAATATAATGGAAAAGATTATAACTAAAAAGAGTCTACGTAATGCTTCTGATAAAGATAATGATTTGGCGTACTGGTCAAGCAAAACGCCAGAGGAGCGTGTTGCAACCGTGGACTACTTATGTAGGTAATATTATGGGGGTTTAGCCAGACTTCAGAGAACTGCTCGCATTGTTCAACTCACACGGAGTTGAGTACATGATCGTCAGTGGAACGTCATTTAAGATCGTGTGGATTGTCTGATCAGGAGGGCAGACCCATGAATAAAAATAATGTGCAAAAGCCGCTAAGACCTGAAAAAAGGGATTTGAAAATTGCCTTTATTCCTATTATTTGTTCCGCTCCGCTCATTTATGCCCATAGCCATGGTTATTTTAAAAAAAACGGCCTCAATGTTGAGTTGATACGTCCGCCTGGCTGGAGCGGCATCAAGGAGCTTCTGGTTTATGATCATGTTGATGCCGCACACATGCTTTCACCGATGCCGCTTGCCTGCAGCCTGGGAATAGACGGTAAAAAAGCCGATATCAGGCTGGCAACGGTCCAGAACGTAAATGGACAGGCCCTGACCCTTGCAAGTAAACATATGGGGATAGAGGATGTGCGTGATATGAAGGGATTTACATTTGGAGTACCCTACCGTTTTTCAATGCACTACTACCTGTTGTGTTATTACCTGGCTGCAAATGGAATAAATCCTCTCAAGGATGTTACCATCAAGGAAGTCGCGCCCCCTACAATGCCCTATTATCTAAAAAAGGGCTGGGTGGACGGAGTCTTTGCGCCGGAACCGTTTAATCAGATTCCCGTTTACAGAAACCTCGGCTTTATTCATATTCTTTCAAAGGATATCTGGCCGGGACATCCCTGCTGCAGTTTTGCAACCAGCCAGGATTTTATAGAACGGTATCCTGATACATATAGAATTATGTTGAAGAGTGTTCTGGAGGCGGAGCTTGCTTTACACAACGCTGATGTTGAAGAAAGAAAAAAGATCGCGAGGGAAATATCCGGTCCGAATTACCTGGATCAAAATGACCCCGTTCCGGTGGAACAGGATCGATTTCATCCCTTATCCCTGGGAAGAATACGGAATCTGGATGGTATCGCAGATGCAGAGGTGGGCCCAGCTTCCCGGAAAGGTTGATTACAGGGAAGTAATTGAAAGCGTTTTTGAAACAAAGGAAACCAATGAACTTGCCGAAGCCCTGGGGTTTGCCAGGGAAGACAAGCCAAACCTTGAGAGAATTTATCCCTTCACCGGCAAGGATGCGTTCATATATATGTCAAATCAGCCCTACTGTACATTTCAAGAGGAAGCAAAGCCTTTAGCAAAAGTTGAAATATCAGGGAAAGCCTCTGACTGTCTCTCAGAAATTAGCAGATGTGCGGCGGCGGTGACTGGTGGGAACCTGGATGAGGAAATTGAGATAAACGCTGATGGCAAGATCGGTCAGCTCCAGCAGCTTTTAAATGAAATGATACTCAACTTAAAGTTTATGAGGGATAATCTCACCAAACAAAATGAAAAACTGGAGGAAGAGATTTCCGAGCGTAAGCGGAACGAAGAAGAAATGAAAAGATTTAACAAAATGGCAGTTGACAGAGAGCTCAAGATGATAGAACTCAAGAAGGAAATAAACTCACTTCTCAAGGAATCGGGAAAGGAACCTAAATACAGGATTGCTGAATAGGGATATAAGGAAAAACAGATGAAAATCCGCACAAAAACCCTTTTAACTACATTTATAGTTATTTTTATTACCGGTATGACTGCCATCACGGTCAGCCATACCATTTCAAAGAATATACTAAAAAGGCAGATTTACAATCATTTGGAAACCGCTGCAAAATCAAGGGCTCTTCATGTTGAAACATTCCTGAATAAAGAAAAAATGCTTGTATTACAGCTATCGGAAAGCAAAATTATTAAAAGGCTATTAAGTTCAAGTAAGACAGATGTGGATTATAACAACAAATTGAAAATTGTTATAAAGCGATTAAAAAATTCAGCGAATATCAATAAAGAAATTTATGACATCACGGCTCTTGACACATGTGGGATGGTTATCGCCTCAAGCGCTGAAGAAAGGATCGGTCTGGACAGAAGCGATGATCCTTATTTTACCAATGGAAGAAGTGGATTTTATGTAAAAGACATCTATTTCCCCAGAATTTTCAAAAGGGTACCTTTAATTACTATGTCGGCACCGGTTTTAAAGGATATAACCCCTGATCTTGCAGGTGTTCTGGTTATCCGATTCAGGTTGAATTACTTGAACGATATAACAGCGGACAGAACTGGTTTAGGAGAAACCGGAGAAGTTTATCTTATTAACAGAGGCGGTTACATGATAACGCCATCAAGACTTGTAGCTGATGCAGTCCTGAGACAAAAGGTGGATACATGCAAATCAAGGAAGTGCCTGAAGCTATCTGAAGGAAAAAAGGCGGGAAGGGAAGAGATAAATGTTTATGAAGATTATTCCGGCAGAATAGTTCTGGGAACTCATCGTAGGATAGAAGGAATGGGCTGGTGCCTGCTGGCCGAGATAGGTGAAAAAGAGGCATTTGCTCCGGTTGCCAGGCTAAACAAGACAATGTTTTTGATTTTAGGTGTTCTTTTGGCTGTTGGTGTAATGCTTTCTCTTCATGTATCCAAAGCGCTAACAAAACCGATTGAGAAATTATGTCAAGGCACTCAGGAGATAGAGAAGGGGAACCTGGATTACATAGTCGGTACAAGGTCAAAAGATGAAATCGGACAACTCTCAAGGGCGTTCGATACCATGACCACAAGCCTTAAGGAGTCGAAAGAAAAGCTGGAGGAGTACAGCACAAATCTTGAAAAAATAGTGGCGGATAGAACCACTGAATTGAACAAGAAGATCAAAGAAGGTGAAGAACAGAAGGTAGCAATACTGAATATTGCACAGGATCTCACAGAGGCTAACGAAAAACTGGAGGTAGAGATTGCGGAGCGCAAGCAGGCAGAGAAGGAACTGGCAACACACCGTGAACATCTGGAATTAATAAATCACATCCTGAGACATGATGTATTGAACGACTTAACTGCCGTAAAGAGCGCTTTGAGACTTTATGAAAGCTCGAACGATGAAAAGTTTTTGAAAGAGGCTCCCGGATACGTGGACAGGGGTGTCGAAACAATAAGAAGAATGAGGGAGCTTGAATCATTCATTTCTTCTCGCAAAGATTTAGAATTCTATGATATTAAGGCTGTCATAAAAGAAGTTATTGAAAGTTACAGTTCCATAGAATTTACGATTGAAGGCAAGGGGCAGGTTCTTGCTGATGAAGCCCTTGCTTCCATTATTGACAACATAATAAGAAATGCCATAAATCACGGGAAGACCGACAGGATAGACATAACGATAGACACGCAGAAAAATTTCTGTGAAGTAAGAATTGCCGACTACGGTGTCGGAATCCCGGATGAAATGAAGGAACAAGTATTCAAAAAGGGCTTTCAACATGGCGAGACCGGACATACCGGTCTGGGATTGCATATAGTCAAGAAAGCCATTGAAAGCTATGGGGGGAGTGTGCATATTGAGGATAACATCCCCAAAGGGACGATTTTTGTGCTGAGGTTGAGAAGAGTAAGGTAAGATCTACCCTCCTGAAAAACAAGGGAATGTAAATGGAAAATAAAACAAAAGGGCAGCTTGTAGCTGAGTTAGCAGAGTTGCGCCAACGGATTGTCGAACTGGAAGCGGCAGAAACCGATCATAAACAGGAGGAGCTTAAGCAATACCAATTTATGGTAGAATCCGCACATAACGTTATCTTTTTCAAGGATATAAAAAGCCGATACATTATTGCCAACAATAAGACCTTAGAGGCTTTTGGCTTATCCCGTGAAGATGTTATTGGAAAGAATGACTATGAAATAATGCCGAATAAAAAGGAAGCAAAAAAGAATGTTGAGGATGACCAAGAGGTTTTAAATACAGGCAAGCCGAGAGAGATTATTAAACACATGACCGGCGCAGATGGGAAAGAATACTGGTTTCAAGCCATCAAAGTTCCTCATTTAGATGCTGCAGGAAACATTACAGGCCTTGTCGGCATCGCCCGGGATATTACCGACCGCAGGCAGATGGAGGATTCTCTCAGGAAAGAGCAGGACTTCATCGAGACTGCTCTTAATGCCCAGGATGATATATTTTTTGTCTTTGAAATTGCATCAGAAAGACCCGTGCGCTGGAATAAATATTGCGTAAAACTCACTGGTTATAATGACGAAGTAATGGCTTCATTAAGAGTACCATATGATTTTTTTGAAGGAGAGGACATTAATAAAGCATTGATTACAATCGAACATGTCCTCAAAGAAGGATCAGGCAAAGTTGAGCTGTTACTGCTGTGTAAAGATGGAAAAAAGATCCCGATAGACTTCTCGGTTTCACTGATCAACGACAGTGACGGAAACTCTCAATACGTAATGGTTGTCGGCCGGGACATCACCGAACGCAAAGAGGCAGAAGAACTCTACCGGACCCTTTCAGAAAAAACCTGGGCATCAGTCTACGTGGTGCAGGACGGTATAATTCAACTGCTCAATTCAAGAGGTGCAGCCTACGTCGGTTACACGCCGGAGGAACTGATAGGCAGAAAATCAATAAGCATGATCCACCCCGAAGACAGGGAAACGGCAGCAAAAAATTCCGTCGCTATGCTCAAGGGCAAGCGAACCTCTCCGTATGAGTTCAGAGTTATCACAAAAGATGGAGATACAAGATGGATTATAGAGACGACTACATCTATCAACTATAAGGGGAAACGGGCGGTCCTTGGAAACTCCATGGACATCACCGAGCGGATGCAGGCAAAAGATCTCTATAAATCTCTGGCAGAAAGCTCTCTTGCAGTCGTCTTTATCGTGCAGAACGGGAAGTTTCGATATATTAACACCAGTGCCGTCGAATATGCCGGTTATACTGCGGAGGAGCTTATAGGCCGGTACTCCGACATCATCGTTCATCCGGAAGACAGAGAGATGGTAGCAAAAAAGGGACGGGAGATGCTCCGGGGAAAGTCCTCTTCACCGTACGAATTCAGAATGGTAACCAAGGATGGTCAGATAAGATGGATAATGCAGATAGTCTCTCCCATCCGGTACAAAGGAAAGCCGGCCGTACTGGGTAATGCCATAGACATTACCGAGCGGAAGCATGTAGAGGAGGCGTTGCGGGAAAGCGAGGAAAAATATCATTCTCTGGTATCCACTGAAGATTTCATGTACCTTGTAGCCAGAGATTGCAAATATCTTTTTATGAACGAGGGATATAGAGAAAGGTACGGACTTGACCTGAATGAGTTCACAAAAAAGACTTATGCCGATCTGCACTCCGAGGATGAAACGAAAAAATTTTCTGACGCAGTGGCAACGGTATTCGAAACGGGCGAATCTATACAGAATGAAGTCAGAAGCAACGTGGATAACAGATATTATCTCTGGACAATGAGTCCCGTCAAAGGTGAAGGAGGTAAAATAACAGCCGTAACAGTTGTTTCAAAAAATATCACCGCACGCAAGCAGGCCGAGGAGGAACTGGGAAGGCACCGTGAACATCTGGAATTAATAAATCATATCCTGAGACATGATGTATTGAACGATTTAACCGCCATAAAGAGCGCTTTGAGATTTTATGAAAGCTCGAATGATGAGAAGTTTTTGAAAGAGGCTCCCAGACACGTGGACAGGGGTGTCGAAACAATAAGAAGAATGAGGGAGCTTGAATCACTCATTTCTTCTCGCAAAGATTTAGAATTCTATGATATTATGGCTGTCATAAAAGAACTTATTGAAAGTTACAGTTCCATAGAATTTACGATTGAAGGCAAGGGACAGGTTCTCGCTGATGAAGCCCTTGGTTCTGTTATTGATAACATAATAAGGAATGCCATAGATCACGGGAAGACCGACAGGATAGACATAACGATAGACAAGCAGGAAAATTTCTGTGAAGTAAGAATTGCCGACTACGGTGTCGGAATCCCGGATGAAATGAAGGAACAAGTATTCAAAAAGGGCTTTCAACATGGCGAGACCGGACATGCCGGTCTGGGATTGTATGTCGTCAAGAAAGCTATGGAAAGCTATGGCGGGATTGTACATATTGAGGATAACATCCCCAAAGGGACGGTTTTTGTGCTGAGGTTGAGAAGAGTAAGGTAAGAGGACGCGAGCTAAAACATGGAGAAGAAGGCAAGGATTTTAGTCGTTGAGGACGAGAGGTTCGTTGCTGAAGATACAAAGAGGATACTGGAAAAATTCGGTTATGATGTCCTTGCTTTTGTTTCTTCCGGTGAGGAAGCTGTTAAGGTAGCGGAGGAAGAACTCCCTGATTTGGTGTTCATGGATATCATATTGGAAGGTGACATGAATGGTATAGACGCTGCCGAGCAAATATATTCCCGTTTTGATATTCCTGTTGTATATCTTACTGCCGATAGGGCCGAAAATGGATTACATAAGGCGAAGAAAACAGGGCCGTTCGGTTACATACTCAAGCCGTTCGAGGAGAGGGATTTATATAACTCCGTTGAAATGGCACTTTACAAACATAAAATGGAAAAGGAGCTGCGGGATAGTGAAGAAAGGTATCGCAGCCTTGTAGAAAACATAAGTGAAATAGTCTACTCGCTAGACGAGAACGCAGTCGTAACCTATGTAAGTCCCAATATTGAATCGGTTAGCGGTTACAGCCCATCCGAGATCATTGGCAAGAGATTTACCGAATTCATTTATGAAAAAAATCTGACCGGTCGCATGAATAAGCTTCAGGAGATTATGTCCGAAAGGAACGAGGCAACCGATTTTCAGTTTCTGACCAAGTCCGGCAAATCTCCCTGGTTAAGAACTACCGGCCGGCCTATCTTAAAAGATAATCGTGTTATGGGGGTAAGGGGTACGTTAGTTGACATCTCCGAGCGCAAGCTGGTGGAGGAAGAACTTGTCTATATGGCCACGCATGATCAGCTCACCGGTCTATCGAATCGAGCTCTGTTCAATGATCGTCTTGCCGTGGAACTGACCCGTGCACGCCGTAACCCTAAAAAGCTGGCCGTAATGTTATTAGATCTGGATGAGTTCAAGGAAATCAATGATGAGTTTGGTCATAGCTTTGGAGACAGGTTACTGAAAACTGTAAGCAGATCCCTGAGAGGGCTACTCCGTGAGAGCGATACTGTTGCCCGCATGGGAGGTGACGAATTTTTACTCCTGCTGTCTGAAGTTACTCATGTGGACGATATTGCCAATATTGCTCAGAAGATTATTGATGCATTTCAAAAGCCGATTTCAGTTGATAATCACGAACTCAACATTACCACCAGTTTAGGGGTTGCCATCTATCCCAAAAACGGTCAAGATGCTGAAACCTTGATAAAGAACGCCGACATCGCCATGTACAGCGTAAAGAACCATGGCCGCAACGGTTACCAGCTTTACAGTTCAAACATTGACAAAAAAGCTCTTTAGCAACTGAAAAAATATGGGGACAGATTTGAAATCTGTCCCCATATTTTCAGAAAGGTGAGGACGCCTGTCCTGCCCCCGTAGCAGGTCGGGCGTCTCGCCCGACAGAAGCGTCTTTAAATGCAACCGGCCCTATAAAGGAGGCTGCCCTACTTTTTTCTCCTTCTCCTCCTCCTGTTGAAGGAGTCTTTTTGTTTCATTAAGGAAGTAGCTTACTTTGTAGTCCATACCAAGATTTGAGTATTCCCTGACCACCGTTTCAAATCGTTTTAGAGCAGCATTATAGCTTTTCATCTTGAAATAGAAATGTCCCACGTAGAACTCTTGTTCACCCAGCCTTTTCCTGCAATTTCTTAATTTTTTATCAGCCATGATTGAAAATTTACTTGATGGAAATCGCGAGAGGAGTCTTTCAAATTCTTTTTTGGCCTTGAACGTTTCCGTCTGATCCCTATCGATCGAGTACATTTGGTTATAATGACACATGCCGAGCTGGTACATAACATAGGGCAGGTTCTCATTTATTGGATGGAGGTTCATAAAATCATTGTAGTACATTTCGGCTTCCGCGTAATCTTTTTTGCTAAAGAATGAATCGGCAATCCCTATCTCTGCCATTATTGCAAATTTGCTCAGTGGATATTCTTCTTTCAATCTTTGAAATGATTCTATTGCTTCCTTATAATCGCCATCCTGATAACATGAGTATCCGTGTTGGTAAAGCCCTTCGGGTGTAGCGCGGCTCATGCCCGAACTACCCCACGAAAAATGACATCCTGACAGAAAAGCTATTAAAACAATGATAGAAAAAAATTTCGCGAAACGCATTTTGAATTCCCTTATATAAAAACCCTTTTCACTCTCCTTTAATAAAAGAACTGGTAAGATTAAAAGAAATTAAAAACTTTTCTTTAAGAAATCTTCCAGACGATCCTTAGACGTAAGGCCAACGATTGTGTCCTGCAACTCACTGCCCTTAAAGAGCATAAGAGTCGGGATGCCCCGTACACCATACTTGGCGGCCGTCACAGGAGCGTTATCCACATTCAGTTTTACAATCTTGGCTCTGTCTAGGTATTCTTCCGCAAGTTCTTCCACGATTGGTCCTATTGCCTGACAGGGACCGCACCACGGTGCCCAGAAATCAACCAGAGTCGGCTTTTCTGATTTAATTACTTCTTCTTCAAAATTGCTGTCATCTACATGTATTAAACTCATTTATTTTTCCTTCTTTCTAAAATTTTGAGAGCTTTTAAAAATGTAACTGCCGGAAATTTCACAGTTTTGGAGTAATACTGCAAAGCTTTCACAGCCTTCGATGTATAGAGTCTTTATTCACAAACTGCGTTTTTTGCGCAGATGTTGGTACCAGTTCAAACAACAAGATTTAGTTAAGAGTGTAAAGTGAACTAAAGTGAGCTAAAATGCCTAAAGTTAAAAAATGCGCTTTCAGCGCAGCCTGTTTCAAATTTGACCGCGCCGAAGGCGTGTACATTAACTTTAGCTCACTTTAGGCACTTTTGGGGTTGCGGCTTTGCCGCTTTGGTAACTCAATATAATTGCTATGTCGAATAATGTCAAATGCTAAATCAATCTCAAATTGAGACCTTGAAAATATAATTCTTTGATGTCCTCATCGGACTTAAATCCGGTTTTGACAGTAGAGCGTTAATTTGATATTGATTCACAGGGGAGGATCATATGAAACTGACAGGAGTCATTTCAAGTACCGTTCTGCAGGACAGCGAATCCTTTAAAAATATGGAAAAGAGAATAATGGAAAACGAATTTGGAAAAGCCACTGTTTTCATTTCCGATACTGTAGCCTATATCCCGCGACATGGGGAAGACCGGCAACATCACATACTTCCTCATCTTATCAATCACCAGGCCAACTTGAAGGCATTGAAGGATCTCGGAGTTGAGGAAGTAATCAGCACTAATTCAACGGGTTCTCTGAAAAGGCATTTGAAACCCGGAATGTTCGTTGTGCCGGATGATTTTATTGTGCTTTCCGACGGACCAACCATATTCGACACTAAACCTGTTCATATCACGCCGACTTTAAGTGAAGACGTGCGGCAGAGGTGGATTGAATCGGCTCATGAGTGTGGCATAGATGTCATAAATGGTGGCATCTACTGGCAGACTGCGGGGCCGAGGCTTGAAACCATAGCTGAAATTAAAATGATGTCCACGTTTGCTGATCTGGTAGGAATGACCATGGGAAGTGAGGCAATAATAGCAAGAGAATTGGATTTGAATTACGCATCTATCTGTTCTGTTGACAACTATGGTCATGGTCTTGTAGGAAAACCTTTAACTAATGAGGAGATATATGAGGGCGCCCGCAAAAATGCGGAAGTTATGATAAAAATTGTAAACAAATATCTGGAAAGGAATTTGAGATGAAATTTTCAAAACGGGGAGATAAGGGAGAGACAAGTCTTCTTGGCGGGCAGCGGATACCCAAATATGATCCGAGACCGGATACATACGGGACGCTTGACGAGGCAAGTTCCGCACTCGGTGTGGCCAGAGCCATGACAGAAAACCAGAAAATCAAGGATATTATTCTTGAGGTACAGAAGGATCTGCTTGTCATGGGAGCAGAGCTTTCCTGTTTCCCTGAGGATCTCGATAAGCTAACTCATAGGATAGATGAAAAAGATGTCAGTTGCATAGAAAATATTATAGATAAGCTTCAAAAGGATGTCGAACTGCCAAAAGAGTTTATATATCCGGGGAAAAGTGTTGTATCTGCTCAGATAGATGTAGCAAGAACAATAATAAGGAGAGCAGAAAGGAAGGCTGTACGGTTAAAGAAGGATGGGTTAATCAGCAGCGATGAAATAACTAAATACCTCAACCGACTTGCTGACATGCTCTTTACACTGGCCAGATTTGAGGAAAATGTCTAAGTTTGATGAACTCGTAAAAAGTCTGCATTACCTCATTTTTGTCATTCCCGCAAAAGCGGGAATCCAGCAATTTCAAGCTGTTATGGACTCCCGCTTTCGCGGGAGTG
>CAZYTP010000030.1:0-25151 GCA_964650385.1 uncultured Syntrophales bacterium
AGATGGGGTTGAAGGCGTCAATTCTGCCGCGTCAGCGGCTTACTTGAACCAATCATTCCACCGGGCGGCTGGGAGCTGGTGGGTTCTGAAAGCTGGCAATTCCTGTAACACCATACTTATTTCATGACGTAGTCTAAGTGGGAAACTTGATCGGTTGTAGCATTTTCTCTGAGAATTTCTGACAGGGCCTTTGCTATGTGGTGGATAATTCCTATGACCTGTGTTGCCGGTGTGGTTTTTGCGTAATGACCTGCCAGCCGATTTGCCTTCATTATAAAGATGCCACAAGGAGCCTTGCATAATTCCAGAAGAACAGATGTTCATGAAACATCTGAAACCCAAAATCTTTGAGGATTTCCTTCCAGTCTCTTTTTATGAAATCAAATGCATAGGGACATTCAATGATTTTGAAAGGAATACGTAGATGCAGGGGCATATCTTGTAGTGAGAATTCGTTATAATCTAAAATAAAAAATTTACCCCCCGGCTTAAGATGATTAGTAATATTTTGAATAGTTTTTTCTCTTACCTGGTGAGGAAACCCATGCATAACAAAAGAGATAAATGCCTTGTCAAAAGTTTCTGTAAGTTCAAACGGCTGGTCAATCCGCTGCTTAAGAAAAGAAACATTTGTGAATTCTTTGAAGAGGGAACAAAATTGTTTTTCCATTTCATCAGAGATATCCATTCCTAATAGTCTGCCTTTTTCAGAAAGGTATGACACCATCAGGTAAGCATTCCTTCCTGTACCACATCCCAGATCAATAATTTTATCTTCCGGACATATGTGCATCAGAGAAACCACTTCTTTTATAAAGTGAGCATAACGGCCAAGGCTCATCAAATTCATGATAAAATCATAGTGTGCTGCGGTAAATCTTGTTAATTCAACCTTTGAATCTTTATATAATTCCCCCATAATACTCCTGTGTGAGTTATGTACCCGTGATATCTATTTTTTGTTGCCTACAATTTTCTTGCAACCTCATAGCCATCTCTGATCGCGTCTTGGGCTTTGCCTATCCGCTGAGCATCACCGATAACATAAACCGGTATTTCCCCCTTTAATTCTTCTTCAAAGGGATTGTAACTTTTCATTCCGGTGGAAACAACTATGATATCAATATTATTAAACTGTATATCCTCTCCATTTCTCTCAGCGTAAACAGTTCTCCCATCTATCTTTTTAATATATATGTGATCGCTGAAGACAGTATCTCTTTCTTTCATCATTTTGAGAGAAAGATTTTTGGCAATCATTTCCATATCTTCTCCAAAATCGGTTGTCCTTTTTACAATTGTGATTTTATTGTTCCGAGGTATCAATCCTGTAGCAATGTCCACACCGATAAGGCCGCCTCCGATAATCAACACGTTTTTATTTTCCGGCAAATTTTTCTCCAGTAAGATATCTGCCCAATAAAATTTATCCAAACCTGGTATGGATAACACGGATGGTTTTGAACCGGTTGCTATAATTACACCATCATATTTTTTTGTAAGATCTGACTTTTTTGCTTCTTTGAAGATCAAATTGACTTTGTTTTCCTTTAATCTTTCTTTCAGATACGGAACCAGCTTTGCCATTGATCTCTTGTTGGGTGTTAAAGGCGCCAGATTAAATTGTCCACCCAGCTTATCTTTTTCATATAGATCAACTTCGTGTCCCCTTTCCTTCAGGATTATTGCAGCTTCCATCCCGGCCAGACCACCACCTACGATGGCATATCGTTCAGGTCGTTCGGTCCTTTCAACAGCTTCTGCTTCTTTTCCTGCTTGAGGGTTCACAAGACACTGAAGCCCATGCCCCGATTTTACACCGCCCAGGCAACCCTCGGCACAGGCGAGACAGGGCCTGATAACGCCTTTTACATCACCTTGGTATTTACCGATAAAGTCGGGATCTGCTATTAAAGCCCTGCCTGCGGCGATGTAGTCAGTTGGAAATTCAGTGCGTATTTTCTCAATATCTTCAACCGTATTGATCTGCCCGACGAATATTACGGGAATATTTATCGCTTGTTTAATTGTACCTGCCATTTCCCATGTTTTACCCTTGGGGACAAACATATGCTGAAAATACCAGGGGGGTGTGGAACAGACCGTGCCGGCAGACACATGTATAGCTTCAACACCATGTTCTTCCAATATCTTTGAAAATGCTATCATCTCAGTTAATTTTATCCCGCCGGGTATCATTTCATCACCGCTTATCCGGGCGATAATAGGCAAATCTACGGCTTGTTTAACCGCTTGTAGAACCTCTAAAGGAAATCTTATCCTGTTCTCAAAGCTCCCGCCGTATTCGTCGGTCCTGTCATTAACAAAAGGTGAAAGAAATTGTGCCAAAAGATAACCATGACCAAATTGTAATTCGATAATATCAAAATTGGCCTTTTTTGCGTGCAAAGCGGCTTTTACAAACAGGTCCATAGCCTGCTTCATATCGTTTTTATCCATTCTTGTTGGAGTTGCCCCGCCATTTTCACAGGGCCTGTCTGTAGAAGAAATGAAATAATTATCAGGAATATTTGGGTTTGCCATTCTTCCGGGATGATTGAGATGTGCAATTACTTTGGCGCCCGATTCATGGATAGAGGAGACTAATTTCTGCAACCCTTCATTTTTGTCATCGCTATCTATACCCATTTGAGTGGGAATCTCTCTGAGACCTTTATCAATATAAAATGGCTCAGGGATACAGGCGCCTATGTGTTTGCATCTGCGTTTGTAAAAAGCAATGTGTCTCTCATTAACTGTGCCAATCCCGTTGCCGTATCCCAATTTGATGGGGGCCATTATAAACTTATTCCTTAACTTTAACATATCTCTAACCTCCTTTGAACTGAACAGCGAGCGCATTCCCCGCTGCCTGTCTGTGTGCAACGCACAGGCAGGCGGCGGGGTTAGCGAGCGAATAAAAGTAACAATCTTCCTTACCCCGATAAACGGGATAAGTCCCACTAAAGGGGATAAATGCGTTAACGAATTTGCTTTCTACCAGAAAGCAAATCCTAACTTACTAAACAGTCGGAGATTCCCCGCAACTTGTTGCGGGGAGCTTCAATATACCTGAACTGTTACTGGTTTCCTGACAGGAAATTATGGCCTTAAAACCATGTGTTTCCTGTTTTCTCCCTTATTTTTTTCGTCGATTATCTTTTCCATGTTTTTATGTACCAGTTGAATGGCATCAGCTATCGTATTCGTTTTTGTCACAATGCATACATATTTCTTCAACAATCTGACTATATTGGGCCCCATTTTTTTGCCAATTATGACATCAACATTTCCTAGAGCAGAAGACGTAGCTTTAGCTTTACCGGGGTCTCCATGTTTCAATGTTTCATCCTCTACGTATTTTACATTTTCCCTCGCTTCGACAAACTCTTCTTTACCATCAGAAAATTTGTAGACATGAAAATAGCTTGCCATACCAAAATGGTCATCATTAAAATTCTCACCGTCATCTGTACTAAAGGCAATTAATAAGTTCATATGGTTTCCCTCCCCTATCAGTTTAATGTAACATTCCGACGAATCGTACCCCCGGGTCTAACCTTTTCAGGCCTGCCTTTCCCGCCGAGTCGATTGCTGCCTCGAATTCTTCTGCGGTTATACGGCGGTTGATGATACTATCATCTTTTGCACTGAAACATGGCCGGTACTGATCCATAACGTTTACATAGGTATTCACAGATATCTCATCTGCCAGGAATTTCATCACCTCTTCGGTATTTGCCGCATCGTTCGGCATGACGAGGTGACGTACCAGCAAACCTTTTACGGCAATTCCGGCCTCATTCATTTCAAGGTCTCCTACCTGACGATGCATCTCACGGATGGCATCCACCGCTTTTTCCTTGTAATCAAATGCATTGCAAAACTTTTCAGCCATTTTTTGATCCCAGAATTTAAAATCTGGCATATAAATGTCAAAGATACCGTCGAGGATTTTCAGTGTTTCGACACTATCGTATCCGCCGGTGTTATATACCAATGGGACATTAAGTCCGTGTTCTATGGCAATATAAAGGCCTTCCAGTATCTGAGGGACGACATGTGTGGGTGTGACAAAGTTTATGTTATGGCATCCGCTCCCGGCTAAATAAGTCATCATTTCCGCTAATTGTTCCGGTTCTACCTCGACACCTTCCGCTAAATGGCTGATATCATAGTTCTGGCAGAAAGAGCAGAGCAGATTGCAGGAGCTGAAAAAGATGGTGCCTGAACCGGACCTTCCGACCAGAGGGGATTCCTCTCCGAAGTGGGCGTTGTAGCTTGCCACTTTTGCTCTTCTCCCCGTTCGACAGAATCCGGTTTCGCCGGAGAGGCGATCCACACCACATTCACGCGGACAGAGACGGCAGTTCCTCAAGAGCCCGATAGCTTTGTCAATACGATCTTTAAGTTTCCCTTCCCTGTATAACCTCAAATAGGATGGTTCGCTCATCTATTACCTTCTATATTTGCCCATCAATTCAGCTTCGGAAAGAATGTGTCCTTGCATGGCCCCGAGCAGTTGATCTTTAGTGGCTCCGGGGTCGAGATTGACTGTTGTGTCAAGGGCGTACAGCTTGAAGAAGTATCTGTGTATGCCGCCGGGAGGGCAGGGACCTCCGTAACCTATTCTATGAAAATCAGTTATTCCCTGTTTTCCGCCGTCGGCGAGAGTTCTTTCCGGTGGTATGTTTTCAGGTAATTTTTTTACGCTTCCCGGAAGGTCATATACAACCCAGTGAACCCATGTTCCCATCGGGGCATCCGGATCATCACAAATAAGGGCAAAACTTTTTGTGCCCTCCGGAGCTGAACTCCACTCAAGGGGTGGGGAGACGTCAGCCCCGTCACAGGTGTACATTTTCGGTATTATTTCTCCCTGTTCGAAGACAGGGCTTTTGATTTCCATGACTTTACCTCCTTTCATCTGTGCGTCAGCCTGGTTGAAAATAAAAACCGATACAACCAGCAAAGAATATAAAAATTTTTGTGTCATGAGAATCTTCCTCCACTCTCATCCCCTTTTTTCTTTCCATAATTGATACATTCGTAAAAAGTCAGTTTTTGTCACCCAAAATCATGTCCTGAACTTGTTTCAGGATCATTTAGGGTCTCTAACTTGCTGAAATGATTAGATGCTGAAACAAGTTCAGCATGACAAGCAATGCAGTTTATAACTTTTTACGAGACTGTCATAATTGCCCTTTACTCAACACTTACTTTTAATTATAAATGCTTTTGAAAAATTGGCAATCCTTTTTAAAATATTGTAAATTTAAAAACTATGAAGAAAAACATTTTTATAACCGGCTCACCGGGAGTTGGGAAGACCACATTAATACAAAAAGTTCTCGACAATATCCCACCCGACATCTCATGTGGTGGTTTTTTCACAAATGAACTTAGGGAATCCGGTATCCGGGTTGGATTTGAAATCACAACGCTAAACGGGCGAAGAGGCATACTCTCCCATACAAGGTTTAAAACAAAACACCGTGTCGGGAAATATGGAGTGGATATCGCCGGGTTTGAAGATCTGGTTCTCCCGTTTCTTCATTCCGAGAAGACTCAGGTTTTCGTCATTGATGAGATAGGGAAGATGGAGTGTTTTTCAGAAGAATTTTGTCTGAAGATGGGGACACTTCTCGACTCGGATTCTCCTGTACTTGGAAGCATCGCTTTAAAGGGAGGGGGATTTATCGGTGAAGTCAGATTGCGAGACGATGTTGAGATCGTTTTAGTAACTCATAAAAATCGAGACAGCCTCGTTCTAACGCTCGCCCAGCGAATCAGCGAGCTATTATAACGATTCGACGTACTCTCCGATCTTTTCAGCAATCCTCATCAGGAACCGCCTCCAGCTTTATCTTTTTATTATTTCCCCTCTTGTGCCGATAACTATCTCTTCCATGGGAATTTCCCTGCCCGCCGCCTCCAATCCTTTTTTAACTATGACAGGGAGGCCAGAGCAGCAGGGCACCTCCATAACTACGGTGGTAACACTTTTGATTCCTGCGATCTTGAAGATGTCGGCAAACTTTTTTATGTAATCATCGGTCTCATCGAATTTCGGGCACCCCATCATAACCACTTTCCCTTTCAGTAAATCCCTGTGAAGGGTAGGGAAGGCGACGGCACTGCAATCTGCCAGCACAAGCAGGGCGGCTCCTTTGAGAAAGGGGGCACTCGCCGGGACAAGCCTTATCTGCACGGGCCAGTGGGAAAGGGCGGATTCACCGCTCTTACCGATATCGGCGGGCTTATCTGTTTCCTTCGAGGATACAGGCATTCCAAAACTCTGAATATTGGTTGAGGGGCATCCGCAGGGCATAGGGAACGTTTCCTTTTCCGCCTCCACCTTTTTTTCGGAGAGGTATTTTTCTGCCGCCTCTTCATCAAATGCTTCCGCTTCCCGTTCAATTATCCTTAAAGCCCCGGTGGGACACTCTCCTATGCACGCTCCGAGACCGTCACAATATTTGTCCTCGACAACTTTTGCCTTGCCGTCAATGATCTGCAGGGCTCCCTCGGCACATCCGGGTACACATTGGCCGCATCCGTTACACAACTCTTCGTCAATTTCGATTATTTTTCGTTGAACTTTCATAAAATCACCTTTTACTTTCCGGTATTTATCTTAAACATATCCCACTTTAGAAAGCATTGCCTTGATTTATGTTAAGATTATATGACAAATTTATTACAAGTATTAAGTGCGTAAAAAGTGCGTTGCCCGAGCCCCGCTACCCCCCCTGCTTCCTCCGTTGACCTCTTTTTCTGCTTAATATTTTGGGCTGGTGATTTTAACCACGCGCTTTTCTGTTGACGTTTAAATGAGGATAAATGAACCTCTGATCAGCTATGAACGGATGGTCAAGAGACTTAAGAAAGAAGGGTGGATATAAAATCTTTTTCAAGAAATCTGTCTGGAAGGATTTTGAGTCAATCCCGAACATTGACTTCACCTACAAAGTCTCAGAATCATTTCAGTGAGGTTTTAATGATTACTAGTTGAAGTCTTTATGTATTGAGATATTTAACGTCGCATCACTTGAGAGTAGGGTGTCAGCCCTACGAATCAAGTGCATGCGGTTGTCGGCCCGCTTCCTATCTTGGGGCAGTGACTTCAAGCAGACTGAAGATTGATGCGATCTCTTCGTCATCCTCAGCTTCGTCTTTACTCGATGAACTCGATGAAAAATCGACATTTTCATCGTTCCGTCCGCTTGCCTCCTCTAGTTCATCCGCCCGTTCACGGATCACGTCAAGATCACTTGCGATATCAACCCCGACATCCCTCGATAGCGACTCCAAAGACTCGGCTTCCTCACGCAGGTCATCGGCATCTCGGTCCCACTCACCCAAAGCGAGACTCTCGGCAACAGAGCAAATGGCGTCTTGGACGCGCTCAAGTGTACCCTCAGGCATTGTATTCGGGCTCTCCTCTGCTAACCGACAGAGAGGACGCAAATCGTATGACGATTTCGGCTCTATGAGAAGCGCCTCCCACGAGGCGTTCGTGAATGCTTGCGCCCATTCAAGCCCCGTTTCCACATGGCTATCCAGGGCCTTTACGATATTTGCGAGCCCATACCTATGGAACCGTCCATCGCGCATTCTGTCCTCAAGCTGCGGGGATGCTTCTTGAACAACATCAAGGAGGGGGGCACAGCATTCTATGCCGATCTCAGCGAAAACGGCAATTCTGTCTTCGAGTGGATGCGCCCAGTATTGTCTTTGGGTCTTGCCCGCACTTGTGAAGCTAATTATGCGGCATGGAGGGCACGTCAGTAATCTGCGCATCAGATTTGTGGCCCAAACGGGGTCTCCATGAAAGGCCTGTCGAACAGAGCTGCGGCCGCCTGCATCCTTTGTCCAAGACCACAATGAGCTTATCTGCTCGAAGAAAACCACCGCCTCTATCAGCATGGCCATTTCGGTCTTACTCTTGGTGAGATATTGTCTCACAAAGTCCTTCACAGACGGATTCTGATACCGAACGAGTATGTTCTCGCCCTCTCGCTCATATTCAAGGAAGTCCCCATCAAGTTCCTTCAAAGCATTCCGGAAGTCATGCGGCCCCATCGTTGGTGAATAATGTTTGGAATACGCTATACTGAAAGCTTGGTATGCGCTTTCGGCGTCACTCACAAACGTTTGATTCGGCATACTTATCAAGACAAGAAGCAGGTTACGAGCAGCCTGCGACAGATGGTTCGCAAAGGCGTGCTCCCAGATGGCGAGTGGATTGTCTATACTACCGATAAAGAAGGCCATGTACTTAGAGGGGGACACATCATGCAAGCGGGAATGGTCTGTCAGGAGCTGCACAATCCGAGGACTATAGTTGGGGTGGTCAATGATAGTGAGATACCCCTTATCCTGAAGGATGTGATTGCGATACTTCGATGGCAGAACTGAGAAGTACACATGGTTGAATAGTATCTTTGCCCGGTTCATACGTGTATATTTTGCAAGGTCGATGATACACTTTTCGGCTCTGAAACCTTCCCTGTCCAGCTTTTCGTATTGTTGGTACGCCTGCTGCAAGATATACTCGCGCGTTGTTAGGATCAGCTTAACGCCGGTGGACTTTCGAACTGTGTGGACAAAGTCAATAATTCGTTGGTCCTCATTCTTGTTCAGTTTTTCAGAAAAAGAAGTCTGTCCAAGAAAATCGTCATAGTAAAACACCCGTCTTGTCTGAGGCTGGACCAGTTTCCAGGCATCTTTTATGTCTTCACTCACCTTCACGACCTCATAGCCTGCCCGACTGTAATGAAGAACTAACATCTCTGCAAGGATCGTTTTGCCGATGCCGGGAGCCCCGGCAATTACGCAGAAGTTATGTTCTTCCAGAATGTGAGCAGCCTCGCGAAAGCTTTCATTCTGCACATAAAGTAAGGCATGCTGTTTGATGCGCGATAGATCTTCTCTGGACATGTTGTAGACGTCTGCATGGAGCACTTCCTCCAGGATTGGAAGGCTGGTCAACCATAGTTTGATTGTTTGCCGGTCAATATTGGGGAATTTGCCTAGCATGTTGTTGAGATCATCCTTCCCGAACACATCACTATCACAGCGTACATAGGGCGAAAGAGCCTTTGTAATAGTAGACTTCTGACCGGGATTCAAAGCCACTGAAGTGGCAACAATGTACCGTGACGGGTTGAGGGCTGTGATTTTGCTCAGCTCGTTGGATTTAAGGACATTAAGCAGATGATTAAACCCAGACTCGACATAGTGTTTACACTGAACGACCACCGTGTTGTCCTTATCTATGCTGAAGCGGAAGTCTATACCGAGGTCCTTCCCCGGTTTGAACGACTCAAGCGTAAGAGCCAGCTCTTCCTGCAGGAGATCGCGAACAAGGGCCTCGAAGTCTATCGGCGACAGGGATCTGAAGTCGTAATTTGGCATATGATTTCCTTTTAGGCTATCGCCGCTTCGCACAAGTGAAGACCACTCTTCGGCTTTAAGCTGGTGAAGAAGCTTGTTATCGGCAAACTACGACCTCGATTTTCAAACAATTTTATAACCTTAATGAAAGGTTATGTTGTCAAATTTACAAGCTCATGTGCATAAGAATGGTGTATTCTGATTCGTTCCCTGTTGGGGGAATAATCCTCAGGAGCATGATGAGCGTCGTCAGTAGTTACGAAGGTTTGTGAGATTCGATCAACCAATCCAGCATCTACACCTGATTCAAGCAACAACTTCCTTACCTTTTCGGCATTCAATTTATCAGCTTTCTTCTGAAGGCCTTTCTTCTTATAATAAATATCACACGTAGCTTCAGAACAAACAATCCTGATATCCTCTTCAGCATATTGAAGCTGCACGTCTGTTGCTTCAGGGTTTTTTAGGATTGCATCTATTTCAGACAGCCTTTCTTTATGTGTAGCCCAGAATACTTCCTTTATATGTGGTCCTTCTTTGGTATATCCTGTGAATTCATAATATTTTCCGTTTAAAGCGCGACAACCAGCTCTTACCATCCTAATCCATTTTTTGTTGTGGGACATCAGCAGTACTTGCCTGCCCCGCTCGATAATTTTTCGGATCAAATCTATAAATTGAGCTTCATGATCAGCATCCCAGGATTGGATAGGATCGTCTATAATCAGGAATGAGAAGGGCCCTTTTTCTTTCATATTTTTTGAAATATTGACGCATAGGCCAAGTGCATTCAGTTTTGATTCGCTAAGAGTTGAAACAGCACTTACAAGCTCTTTGCCATATGATTTCGCTTTAATCTTAACACGCCTAGATTTCGCTTTACCTGTTTTTGTCTTCTCCAAATCAAAACCAGAAAAATGCACATCGGGATCACCAGTTGTTTTGATATCTTCATACCAGTCCATTACGTCTGAAGTCAGCTCCTTCGAAATTGAATCGAGTATCCGGTCTGCAACGTACTCATCTACGGTGCTCCTGAGGCCTTTCAATTCATTAAGTATCTGTTTGATTTCGAAGCTTTTCTTTATCTTAGAGCGATTCTCTAATAGATTTACGAGTATACTGATATCCTCAGTCCCCGCTATCTCATCAAGCTCGTGCTGCAGGACTTTCTCTGCCACACCCATGGATTTCGTATTATTGGAAATGGTCTTGACATAGTCAATTGCCCGGGAAACGTATCTGATCAGGCCAATTGATAGGGCCTTTAGATAAGACAGGTCCTCCTTATCATCATTAATTGATTGAATTACATTGTCTACGGACTTAACAACAACTTCAAAATTGTTAGTGAGGGTCTCCCTTTCCGTCTTTATGGCTGATATTGCAGATTCAACGTTATCGAAGTGAGTTTGATGCTTTGGTACCAGTATCTTTTTTAGTTCCTCTGTTGATTTCTCAAGGTTGACCAGATCGCTGGTCTTTGAGAGTTGTACCGATTGATATGATTGGAGTTTAGATTTCAGGCCTGAGAGTTCACCCTTTAGGTTATCCCACTGATTCAGAAGCTTATCGTTGCTGCTTTGCTCTTCAAGGAGTGTTTTATGATGCTTTCTGACATGCTCTTCAAGGTTGCTATCAACAGGACGCTCACAGAAGGGGCATTTGCCCGGTTCTTTCTCAAAAATAGCAATACCAAGACCGTAGAATTTGATCTGCTCAAAGATATCCTTTGAAGCCGCTACTGCCAGGAGCTCAGCATATTTTTTGCAGAACTCTATATCGACAAAATTAACAAATGCCTTTTCTGTTTCAGTTTTTGCGAGCTTTTCCTGTTCAGTGTAATCCGGCAATACGATGCTGCCCTTGAAGATCTTTCTTATGGCATCTTCACGCTTTTGCAGCAGTTGCGGAAGAATCGATGCTGGCTTGGTATCTGGCGGAACCCGCTTTTTGCATTCCGTATCGATCTTGACAAAAGCTTGCGTCAACCCACGAGCGCCTTTTTTGTATGCCGAGTAGATGTTCGATAGTTTTGGCTGACTGGCGAGGCGGTTTTCGATTGCTGATACGCTGTTGAGCAATTGGGCCGCTTCTTCGGGAAGGCAGGCCTCAGGTTTTGTACACA
This sequence comes from uncultured Syntrophales bacterium, assembly GCA_964650385.1. Taxonomy (GTDB): domain Bacteria; phylum Desulfobacterota; class Syntrophia; order Syntrophales; family JADFWA01; genus JAUSPI01. Next base: position 11,528 of record CAZYTP010000030.1, read on the forward strand.
GGGATTGAATATTACTCTGAAAGCTCTCAAGACTTTCCAATCCGAGGAGGTGTGCGAAACCTTTAAACCTGTCGTCCGGTTTTGCCAGAAGTAGGTACTTTAGAGCATGCTGTAGGATAAAAGGCTGTGGCGCTTGAGAGAGGTCATGATCAATCGGCCAGGCATCGACCTGCTTCCCATCAACATGCTTTATGAGGGAGTCTCCTGCACCAAGCACTCCCGTGTACGTGACCTCCTCAACGTTTTTATTTAGAAGCACCACATTCACAAATGAAGGCTCGGATTCATTGAGATGCAGATTTCTATATGAACCTTTATATTCCTCCGTAGATAGGGCTTTTTCAACTTTGGACGTAATTCCGTAGAGGAGCCACTCCAAAGCCTCTGAGATGCTTGTTTTGCCATAGCTGTTAGGTGCATACAGGAGAGTTAGCTGATTATGCAGATCTATTGTCTGCTCTTTATTGAATCCCCTAAGCCCCTGTATGGTAATGCTTTTAATCTTCACGGGTCACGATTGCCATTACTATTTCACCAAGTTCGGATTCCATTGAACTGACCGGATCCTCGCCCTTATATGCCTCTATAATTTTCTTGTGGGTTTCGTTGGAGAGTTTTTGTAGAACGCCGTCAATGTATTCTGATTCAGAGGCCTTTTCAATTGTTGTTTCTTCGGGCATATTAGACTCCTGGATATTGAAGTCTGTAAATGTTTTTGAAGGAGAATAAATAAGAATCAATCTCCGATAAGCGGGAATCCATAGCCTTTCCGAAAAATATTTTAACCCTTTTTTTCATATCTTTTTCTACGATAACGGGTTGCTCACGGGCCACGAGGAACGAGCAGTCCCTGTAAAGGAGCAAGGTTAGCTGTGTAACTTATCAAGTCTAATTTCTATTTTATCAAATAACTCATACACAAATTCAGTTTTCTGAGAAGTGCTGCATTGTGCAAAAGATTTAAGATTTTTAACGCCTTCTACTTTGAGGCGAAAGATTTGGTTGCTATCGAGTCCTTTGAGGTCATGCCTTTTAAGATTAACCATCTTAAGCATTATTGGCACTATTGACTTTGCTTTATCACCGATGAATTTCGGCAGTTCTTCCGCATCAATAAACTTAGATCCAAGAAATGCCGGACTGATCAGTAGTAGCCCAAGATCGCATTTATTCAGCGCATCTCGTATTTCTTCGCTCCAATTTTCACCAGGTAAAATCTCTGTATCTTGCCAAAATACATACTCGTATTTTTTTGATGGTGCGGACATTTCCTTAAATTCATCTATAAAGGAACTTGAATGTTCAGAGTCCTTGTGCGCATAGGATACAAAGAATTGGACTTTTATTCGTTCTTCACTTGTCATGTTTTCTTCTGCTTATTTTTTGACTTTATCAGCTAACATATATTATTTAGCTGAATCTACATTTCCTTCGCAAAACATAATCTGGAAGGAGAAAACAAAAAACCCCGTCTCTGTTTGAGAGAAACGGGGTCTTGTTGCGATTATTGCCATTTTCATGTCCTTCTTTTGTTTAAGAAGAAAAGATTATTTGTTGTTTGTAAATATACGGCACCTTCTATTTTTGTATTACGACTTTTGTATAGTTAATGAAAATCCTTGAAATGTCAAGGGATTTCAACAATTCTTGTTAGGAGTTAAGGATGCAGGTATTATAGATTCCCGATCGCGTCAGGAATGACAATAATGCAAGGCTAAAGCCTTGCGCTACAGTTTTGGAATGAATCCCAATAAATAGAAACAGCCCCACCGCCACTAATTTTTCAAGAAGGTTGATTGCCATTCGAAAGAGCGCATATTTGACAAATCTTCAGTCTGATGCTTTCAGGAAGAAAGATTGAAGCTCCCCCGTTGCGTGCAACGGGGTTAGCGCTCGCTGTTTAGTTCAATAATGCAAGAAGATATGGCGGTAATTGTAAAGTAATGGACAAATCGGGGACGCGATAATTGTTTAGCAATTTTCGAAGGCCGCGCATAAGTTATTTCCCTGTCAGGTAATGCGCACCTGACAAGACCGGATGCCGATAAAGCATGCGGGGGCCTGCATACTTCATCACCGCCCTGATCTTTTTTCTCATGTCCGGTTTGTAGCAGTGCACGGTGCATTCCGAGCACTTTGGTTTGTTCTCCTGAAAAGGGCATTTTTTGAGGCGCATCATTGCATAATCGAGAAGTTCTGTACACTCAGGGCAAAGCCCCACTCTTCTACCATGCTGTCCATGGCAAAATATCTCGATCATTGCCTCAATGGTTCTGTTTTCCAACTCCATTCTTGAATTCACCGATTTCGCAGATTACCCGAGCACCATCTGCCGGAGCTACGGGTCAAGCACAGATTGCTCTAATCACTTGAAAGGCGATGAGAAATCTGTAAGATTTGATTCCTTCGTAATCATTGGAAAATAGGAGCTATTATTTGCCTTATACTTATCTCACGTCAGAAAGCATTGACTTGACTTATGTTAAAAAGAGATGATATTTTTCAAAAAAGGATAAAATTTATGATAAAAGTTCTGGATATCTTGTCAAAAAGCCAGCTTTTAGGGGGGCTTACTGGAGCCCACCTCAAAGAGATTGAGCGAATAGCGGTTGATAAAAAATTTAACAAAGGTGAAATGATTTTTTTTGACGGGGACGAAGGCAACGGTTTTTATCTTGTGATAGAAGGAACTGTAAAAATTTACAAAGTGTCTTCAGAAGGAAAAGAGCAAATTCTTCACATTGTTAAAGAGGGAGAATCTATCGGCGCCGTTCCCGTTTTTTCCGGCAAATCGTTTCCCGCAAATGCGCAGGCAATCTCAAAAAGCCACCTGTTATTTTTCCCAAGGACTGAATTTGTAGGTCTGATAACGAACAATCCTGCTCTCATAATGAATTTATTGGCGGTCTTATCGATGCGACTTCGTGAATTTACCGTCCAGATAGAAAACCTTTCCTTAAAAGAAATTCCCGGGCGTCTGGCTGCCTATCTGCTCTATCTCTCAGAAGAACAGGGGAACGAAAATTTTATAAAACTGAACATTTCAAAACTACAGCTTGCCAACATTCTGGGCACAGGTCCCGAATCACTATCAAGGGCCCTGGGAGACATGAGAGATCGCGGGTTAATTGAAGTAGATGGCTCAAATATCAGGTTACTTGATCGGGTCGGATTGGAAGACCTCGCAGAGTATGGAAAGAACTTGGAATAAGCCTTGAACTGAACAGCGAGCACATAAAAAAATGTGTTGGCCTGAACCCCGCTGAGCCCGGCTGCCCCCTCTGGGAGTTTTATAACCCGACATACTCCACGATTTTTTCAACAGCGAATTTCCCCGCCTACAAGGGCTGTGTCGTAATAGGTTGAAATGTCATTCCGAACGAATGTGAGGAATCTTAACATGTTAAAGTTATTAAGCATTAAGATTTCTCGCTTTGCTCGAAATGACAAAAAAAGGAATTGCGACACAGTAATCTGTCTTCTTTCACCTTATTTTATGACAGATCCTTACTTTCACTTAATTCCAAAATTTTTCTCACTAATTCAGTTTGTGTAAGATAATAACATCTTGTGTTACCTTCCTTGCGGCAATCAACGATACCCTGCGCCTTCAGAATGGTAAGGTGCTGAGAAACATTTGCCTGGCTCACACCGACACTGTTTTCCACTTCACCCACACATTTTTCACCCTTTGTTAGTTCCTTTAAAATCCTGAGCCTGGTCGGGTTCCCCATGGCCTTGAAAAAATCCGACATCTTTTCATAATCCAAGGTATCCATATATCCTCGCAATTAGGTGTATTAATATATTCTCATATAATCATTTTTTTGTTGTCAAATGGATAAATCATTAAATAAATAGGAGCTGTGCCCTTTTTCCATTAGAAAATGATCGCTGTTTATTTATTTAACTGTCTCACTTTCCCTGTTCTGCATATACGCGCCAAATAAATCTTGTTTGTAGACACGATCATGTTTTATCACACTCCCAGGGCAAAGAGAACAGCTCCTGTCGCAATTCCAAAGATAAGATTGAACACTTTAATAAGGATTGAATCCCTAATGCTATAGGAAAGCATCGGGAGCATTCCGTGCCCGTCCTGAACAAATGACGCAGTAAAGAGTACGGAGAAAGGAATCAGTCCCTGTGTGTACATCATCACGAATATCATGTGGGGTCCTGACTCGGGGATTATTCCGATCAAGGCACTGACCAGAAGTACCCATATCATATGCTCATGTACAAAAACTTCCAAATTCCAAAAACTCATGCCCCAGTGAACAAAAAGGAGAGCACCGAAGGTCCACAAGAAAACACGAAACATGTGTTTTTTCATTATATGATCCCAGATATGGGAATGCAGATAGTGCTCGGAAGCAACCCCTGAAATATATAGAGAGCCCAGGGATAAACATACAAATGTGATGCGCTTCCAGTTCCAATTGGCTGGGCCTATTATTCCAAATAAAAGCAGTACCAGATAGGAGCCTATCAATGTAAGCAGAAGGAAGCGGGTGAAGGAAAGTTGCTGAAAATTTTTCGGCAGGTTCCCGGGTCGAAAGATCTGGGTTACTTCATCCGTGCTGTCCACACCGTGCAGGCATCCCTCACAATCCGCTTCACCACAGGATTCACATGGAACAACCCCTGTAATTTTAATTATCTTATCGCTTATCCATGCAAAGACAATTCCGAGCACAAATAGCAACCCGAAAAGTAATATAGCCGTGCCGGGGAACTGGGCAAGCATCACAAAGGCTTCATCACCTGACGTGGCAATCATTCCCCCCACGATAGCGCCAAAAGATATCATCCCGTGGACATAAAGCGTTACATTCATGAAAGCACCCAGGCAACCCGGGGTAGAACCAAGGAAAGAGGCCAATGCATACTGTCGCCATTGGCCTTCCTGTAGAACATTCAATACTCGCCCTTTGGTAGCAATATTTATAAAATCTACCAGAAGCATCATTACGAAGACGAAGAAGCTGATCATCAGAGCATGTTTAAAAACAGGCAGAATTTCCATTTCTGAACCTTATTAATAAAATGATTGAACCATATTTATGGCAAGAAAGTTTCAAGCTATGATGACCACACGCACTACTAAATAAGCCACCAATCATCGTTTGAAAACCTTTTGATGGCTGATGGCAACATTCGGCGTATCTATACAGTAATAATAAATTTTTTGTTTACCTTTTTATTACTTCCAATTACTGAACAATTAAGGTTTTAAAACTATGTGTTTCCTCTTCTCGCCTTTATTTTTTTCTTCTACTATCCTCTCCGTATTTTCGTGTATTATTTAAACTCGCTGATCTTCTCCAGCAACGTTGCTTCCGGCATGGCGCCAATAATATCTCCTACCTTATTGCCGTTCTTAAAAACGAGAAGATTTGGTATGGACCGGATATTGAATTTGGCCGAGGTGTCCGGATTGCTATCAACATCAAGCTTTCCGAATACAATATCACCTTTCTGGCTCAAGGCCAACTTTGCAATAACAGGGCCTATCATCTTGCAAGGGGCGCACCATTCAGCCCAGCAGTCAACAACCAGAAACGGATATCTTGCAATTGCCTCATCCATGTTTCCATCAGTAATAATAACCGGATAATCAGGATTATCTGACAAAATTTCCCTTAGCTTTTCCTCCCTTTCCTCTTCTTCCAATATCTCTTTTGCGCTGTTTGATCCGTAGCTGAGTACCTGATTGACAAATGTTTTCTCTTGTTGCACGCCTATAGTGATAGATTCTTTTTTCTCATTGATGACCTGCTGTGGGACGGAGGATACATTGAACATTCTTGCTCTATCCATCATCTCCTGGGCCTCTATACATCGTGAAACTATCTTCCCGCCGGACTCGATGGCAATTTGATTGGACAGAACGACTGCTTTGGGGCAGTGTGGGCAATCAGGTGTGACATATGTCTCTATTAGCATGTCCCTATCAATGTTTTTTAACTTTTCTCTGGATGAAACATCGAGGGCATTATCCTTGCGTGAAATCATAGAGATGGCTTCAATGAAAGAACCTGCCTCGTAGCCTGCGGGCGCTCCAAAGTATTGAACCGGATACCAACCGTTGCCATAACCGATAATAACGGTTGGAGAAACAGTGATACCCCGTTTTTTTGCTTCCTCTTCGTACATACCGATAGACTCTACATGGATCTTACTGTTTATTTCTGATAATTCTTTTAGAAATTCTTTTGTAAAATCGACGTATTCACTGTTGCTGTTTTCTATAATAAGATTGCTGGAAAACAGCTTGATAAAAACATCATCTTTGAGTTCTGCGTCAAACTTTTCCCTGATCTGTTGCCTTGTTTTATCGTCAAATATCATTTTCTTCTTCTCCTTTTTTCATAATTTACAATGCCAATAAATTTCCACTATATTAGACATGCAATATATTCTATAAATCTAATATAGTATCGAATCCTCTTTTGTCAAACAAAAAATTAAAATGTTATTACATGACAGGTTCGTAAAAAGTCTCAAAATGTGCCATTTGTCATCCTGAACTCGTTTCAGGATCTCACTTGTTTCAACATCTAAACATTTCAATAAGTTAGAGACCCTGAATGATCCTGAAACAAGTTCAGGACATGATTTTGGGTGACAAAAACTGACTTTTTACGAATGCATCATTATATAAGTTGCATAAATGCGACCCATGTCCCTTGTAGGAGTTGCAATATGGCAATACCATCTTTTTTATTCTCTATCATATTTGTAACTAATTACAATAAGATAAGATACTTAGCATAGCTATTGATAATTTTTGGCACGGATCTTGATGTAACATCAAAGGTAATTTGACTTATGAAAAATTATGATTAGTAAAGATGGAGGAATTAATTAAAATGCCAAAAGGTGATGGAACTGGTCCTGCAGGAATGAGATCGCGGTCAGGCCGCGGTCTCGGACAAGGCATGGGTGGCGGTCGTGGCAAGGGAATGGGCAGTGGGCGTGGTATGGGTATGAACCGCGGAGCATTGAGCCGGGGAATAAACCAGATTGCGAGTAATACAAGGCTTCCCGGAAATCCTGTATCGCAACCACAGATGACAAGAGCAGAAGAAATAGCCACACTCAAAGAAAATGCCCGTGTCCTCGAACAGCAGATTCAGGATATTGAACGGCGAATCGATCAGGTACGGGAAGATAATGGCCATGCGGTTGCCCATGTGGATTCTCAAAAATGTAGAGGTTGTGGGATGTGCGTTGATTTTTGTCCCGTCGAAGCTATTACTATAAATGATGTTGCCGCAATTGATAAAGGCAAGTGCATCGCCTGCGGGGCGTGTATTGATGAATGCCCTTTTGATGCGATTTTAATGAGCTGACATAATTTGAGAATCAAAAATGCACAGGAAACAATCCGTCTTTAGGAGTTCGTGGTATTCGGCGTCATCTCTACCCTATGTCATCTTAGAAAGCTCTGCCCTTATTTATGTTAAGTATGGGTAATATTTTTGATGGTGAATCTAATCAAGCAAGTTTGCCGAGTCAAAATAATAACGCGCTCTCAACTCGATGCGGTAGTCATTCTGTTTCTCACCGAATTTGGAGTTGTCAGACCCTGCGAGGAAACCGGCCTTCAGCCGCAATTCGAGGTTTGTAATCCCCGTATAAAGAGAGACCTTTGCATAATTGCTGTTCTGGTCATTGCGAGGAGCGGAGCGACGTGGCAATCTCTTATATTTACAATGAGTTCAAGATTGCTTCACGTTCGTTCGCAATGACAATGTGGTATTATGCAAAGCTCTCAAAGAATCTCGGGAGAAAGAGAACAACTTTTATCGTTAATGTTGTTGAGATAGAGAATATCAAAAGGCTCTTTATGTGTAATGCGCAGGTACATATAGTCCCTCATGAGATTCGGCCTTCCGTAATTGCCTTCAGTCATTGTATTTGCCTTCTTCAGGAGCGTTTCATCGTTTGACGTAACTATGAATTATGACAGTCTCGTAAAAAGTCGAAATATGCACAATTTTGTCATTCCCGTAAAAACGGGAATCCAGTCTTTTCAAGTGCTTAGCCCTCTATGGATTCCCGCTTATGCGGGAATGACCGATTTTTTACGAGTGCATGAATTATAGCCGTTGTCCACAAGTCCGAAAAAACCCTCCATCTCTTCTCTTGTGAATCCCGTTCCGGTAATATTCACAAATGAAGGTCATATCAGATTCCGTGAGATACCTGATGCCGAAAAGATAACTTTTTGCATCATAGGTTGTCTCTGTTTTATTGCCGGTACTGTCAACACTCTTTTTTGTAATGTCATCGATATATGCGAATTCACCATGGATTTCAAAGTTTGAGATTATATTCCTGGAAAAATCAGCTCCGAAACGATCTGGTTTGCTGTTTCCCTTTAAAAACATGAAATCGATGTCCGTATCATAGAGGAAAAGATAGAGTTTACACGCATAATTTGTGTTATCCCGCTCGCCAAATTCGCTGTTGACATGCTCATACACGGGAATCACAACGGGAGTGACGGATATGGTCTGCAATGGCCCGGCAAAATTGACTGGATTTTTGGCTGTTAACCCGCTAAACAGGATTTATGAAGATCATTTTTGCACTGCTCATCATTGTTTTCCTTGCTTTCAGTGGCTACCATCTGACCTTTCGAACTTTCAAGCTGCCACTTTTTGCACGTGAGTTTTATCTTACAGGGACGGAATTTCTTTTTCTCGGGTTTCTGCTGGGGCCACAATTCTTGAATCTTCTGGATATGGAAACACTTAAGGGTCTGGAACCTGTGGGAGCCCTTTTGTTAGGCTGGATAGGCCTGCTTTTCGGCTTTCAGTTCGAAATCGCCAGGATCAGGCGATTTCCTCTCGATTTTTTTAAAGCGGCTATCCTGGAAAGTTTCCTGACTTTTGTATTGGTCTTTTTCGGTGTTTATTTTGCGTTACCACTGTTTTTCGAGATACCGGAAGTCAAACATATCGTGTTATCACTCACCCTTTCAGCGGCTGCTGCCTGCACGGCCCAGACGGGGCTGGCCCTTCTGGCACCGGATTTTACTGCACAGCATCAAAAAACCTTAGGCCTTTTAAGGTATATTTCCAGTATTGACGGTTTGAGTGCCCTGTTGATTTTTGGAATGGTATTTTTTTTCCTTAGATCGTCAATTACGGGGTTTTCATGGGTCGGGGATCTGGCTCTGGGAACGGTATTCATTCTCGTCATAAGCATTGGGCTTGTTTTTCTGTATATTGTTTTTATCTCCAGCCATCGTGAGGAAAGCGAACTGGCCCTGGTGGTTATCGCTATGGCCGTGCTTACGAGTGGCGTTGCTTCGATACTACACTTTTCACCACTTGTAGCCAATTTTTTCGTTGGTTTTTGCCTCGTGAATCTTTGTCGTCGAAAAGAACGACTTTTCAAAATCCTGGTCGGTATTGAAAAACCCGTTTATCTGCTTTTACTAGTCTTTTTAGGTGCCTACTGGAAGTTAGATTCTCTGTGGTTATTCGCTCTGGCGGCATTGTACTGTTTGTATCGATTTTCAGGGAAGTTGTTCGGAGGTTTTATGGTTACTCGCTTAAATTTGGAACTAAGCAGTTATCCGCCCCATTTAGGGTTTGGTCTTCTTGACCAGGGTGGGCTTCCCCTGGCCATCCTGTTTGATTTCCAGCAAGGTATTTCCTGCGATATCACTGCCAGTGTAATCAGCCTGGTACTGCTGGCGGTCATTTACAATGAATTCCTGGGTCCGTACCTGCTTGTGCGGTTGTTGAAAGAGGGTAAATAATGGTTGAATTTTATCAAAGCAAAAAAAACTTGATAACGTATATCCTGACACTTTTTATCGTTACCCTTTTTGCATTATGGCTCAGAAACCTGGATATGGAATCGAGCTGGCAGCGAGCAGGTATGATAAATTTTTCACTTGGTTTTGTGATGCTGGCGGCCTATATGAGCGCGCAGATTCTAAAAATAGCCCGACTTCCCCTTATCAGCGGCTATATCATTGTCGGAATTGTTGCGGGTCCTTATGTAAGCGGTTTTCTTACGGATGATATGATTGCCAGATTCGGGTTTATCAATGACATTGCCTTGAGCTTCATTGCACTGACTGCCGGTGGCGCCTTGCATCTGCAATTTCTCAAAAAACGCCGCAAAATAATTGTCCTTAATATTTTGCTTCTTACCCTGGTGGTTTTCGGATTTGTGTTTATGTTTTTTGTATTTATGGGGAGCCATTTCAGTCTTACCCGGAACCTCTCATCAATTCAGATCATTGCATTTGCCGTCCTGGTGGGTGTTGTTGCCGTGGCACGTTCCCCCTCATCCGCTATTGCGATTATCAGTGAAAGCCGTGCTTCCGGTCCATTTACGGAAACCGTACTGGGGGTTACAGTTGCCATGGATGTGCTTATAATCATTCTCTTCACAGTTGCGCTGACAGTGGCGAGGATTATTCTGGGTGGCAGTGGAATGGTGAATGCACAGATCTTTATGGCCGTATCTATGGAAATGGCGGGTTCATTCTTTCTTGGCGCGTTGCTGGGTAAAGGAATTTCGTTTTATATTGATCGAATTCGACACGACCTTCCCCTGTTTCTCCTTTTCCTGGCTTTCGGAGTGAGCAAGATTTCCATGTGGGCAAGCAGTTCCATGGAGAACTATTTTGATATACATCTGCATTTAGAACCATTACTGATTTGCATGAGTGCCGGGTTTACCGTTCAGAATTTCAGTAAAATGGGATCTTATTTTATGGATAGCCTGGACGGCATTAGCTTGCCCGTTTATGTACTCTTTTTTTCACTGGCCGGCGCATCCCTGAACTTTGGTGCGCTTAAGTTGTGCTGGTTGCTGACTTTGTGTCTTGCCGTTGTGCGTGTGGCGGGGATCTTTTGTGCCACGTGGCTTGCCGGAACGATTGCTAAAGATCCACCACTTTACAACCGCACTGCCTGGATGGCTTATATTACACAGGCCGGGGTCGCCATAGGCCTGGCCCAGATGGCCGAGCGCGAGTTTCCCGGAATTGGTGTGTATCTGACCACTGTTATCCTGGCTTTGATTTTTGTCAATCAGGTGGTGGGGCCTGTTACATTTAAGGCAGTTCTGAATCTCGTGGGTGAGGCAAAGATTCGCTGAAGGATCATTCTTGTGTAGGTTTTTCTTTCAGGGGCCTTCCTATCTTTTTTTCCATGTGGCGATGGCGTTCTCCCGGACCTTCCCGTTGGCCCAGACGCCCGAAACGTAGAGCGGGCGCAACAACGTAAATACCCTGGTAAGGTTTTCCCGTGTCGATGCATAGCGCTTCGAGATAGGCAATCGCCTGATCGACAACCTCCTTATCCCTGATGATGGTGAACAGTGTTTTGTTGTGGGGCATCCCGCCGCTGGTAAGAGCCCGGAACCCTGCAAAGATGGGAATATGATGGCTGATTAACTGAAGTGAGTCAGTGCTTTCTATTACAGTGGCACCGGTGATCCCTATATCCAGCCAACCCGTAATGAGTTCATCCAGGAGTTCTTCATTGTTTAGCACGGTAATTAAAAGATACACGGAGTATTCTCTTCTTTAATGTAAGTCATTCATTGCCAATCAATGAAATGGCATTTTTTCTTCAAGCGACGTAATTGCCTCACAGAGTTTTTCGGGATTCTCGGCTTTTCTAACTGCTTCTAAGAATTCGGGCTTCCTGCAAAGTCTTGAAGCGCCGGCAAGTATTCTAAGGTGCAAACCCGTTTGGTTTTCCGGAATTACCAATGCCATAATAATGTCCACCGGTAGCGTGTCCAGGGCTTCAAAATCAATGGGCTCCGCCAGATGGATCAAAATAACAGATGCATCCTGTGCTTCGTGGTTGATTGTGTGTGGAAAGCCAATCCCGCCACCTATGCCTGTGCTCAAAGTTTGTTCCCGTCTTTGCATGTCTTTATAGAGGGTGTCGGCATCTTCAACAATACCGTTTTTCGCACATGTGTCAGCCACAAAACGAAGCACAGCTTCCTTATCGGGGAATATGGTGTTTAAAAAAATATGTTCGGTCCGAAGATATCTACAGATTTTCATAATACGTCAACTATTTTTATAGTAAACAGGAGATTACTTCTTTACTAATTTTATCTTAAAAAAATGTCAAGCAAGAATAAAATTCCAAATCCACCGTCTGAAATAGGGTTCCATCGTTATTGCAAATGGTTATGTGTGAATTTCATGCATCCATTGATGAAGAAAAAGATCCTGTAACATCATGCTAACAATGAAAAAGCAGAAATTAGACGGGGAATTTGTACGGAACGGGGGACGGAAGGACAAAGTGAAATCGAGCCTATATGTTCGCTTAGAGGCCAAGCAAAAAGGAAAAACTGTTTTTGGGAATGTAGAGGTGTTTTTTCTTGACCTTATCTTGAATGGGGGAGCCGTTATAGCTTGAGGTTATAAAAGTTGGATAATTATAGTAAATATGAATTTGATTTACGCCTATTTTTCATATAATTCTCTTCATTACCGCTTAAAACTCATTATGTAGTGATGCATGTTACCTGATAGAAGCAGCGGAAAGTGAATCACAATGATAGTAGAGCTTGATGTATTGTCCGATTACCACTTTATGTGAAAGGAGATCGAGATATGAAGAAGAGAGTTTTTATAGGAGGATTGGCGCTCGTTAGTTTGATCATTTTTTCAGTTGCGGCTGTATATGCCGGAGCCCTTGATACTTTTAGGGGTGAAAATGGATCTATCAAGATTGCCGGAGGAACGGCACACATCCCGGTCATGAAAGAAGCGGCAAAGAGAATAATTACATTTAACCCGGACATTCAGATAAGTATTGCCGGTGGAGGTTCGGGCGTTGGGGTGAAGCAGGTAGGCGAAGGTTTGGTTGATATCGGCAATACGGGCCGAAAACCTACGGATAACGAAATTGCCAAGTATAACCTCAAAATGTTTAAATGGGCCGTTGACGGCGTCGGGATCATCGTGAATCCCCGTAATCCGGTAAAGAAATTAACTAAATCTCAGCTAATTGATATATTTTCCGGAAAAATTGGTAACTGGAAGGCGCTGGGAGGTGCGGATAAAGAAATCAATTTGTATACTCGGGATAAGTCAAGCGGAACTAGGGATGTCTTTTGGAAGAAAGCTATCAATAAGGGAGAAATCTCGCCCAAGGCCAATTTTGTTGTATCCAATGGCGCCATGAAATCAGCAGTTGCTAATGATCCTTACGGTATTGGCTACGTGTCTGTCGGTCATATCGACAGTACGGTCGCACCCGTTGCGTTGGACGGTGTCGTTCCGACTCTTGACACGGTTAGAAAAGGAATATATAAAGTTGCCCGGGGACTCTACAGTAATACGAAGGGCAATCCTGCCGGATTGGCGAAAAAGTTCATCGAATACCTGTACACACCAGAAGGCCAGAAAATCGTTGCCGATAAAGGTTTTATCCCGGTTAAATAGGATGCTTGAAAGGATAACGGAACAACTATTTCTCGTTTGTGCTGTAATCAGTGCAATGATTACGGTTCTTATCTTCGGATTTATGGTGATTTTCGGCCTCCCTCTTATAAAGGGAGGCCAATTTTTTCATCTTTTGACACAACCCTGGTTACCCTAGCATAATTTATA
>CAZYTP010000031.1:0-24852 GCA_964650385.1 uncultured Syntrophales bacterium
GCAATTAACGTGCCACATTATTTTCAAATTGCAAATATTCCGTTATTGGTCAAAATATACAATATATTACAGATAGTAAATTTCAAAATACATAATTGAACATTGTACAGTTATAACGAAAAACCGGTTATTTTCACAAGATTATGGGGATTTTCACCGGATTACAGGATATCAAGTTTTTCAAGCCTGTAACGCAAAGAATCAAAACTTATATTGAGGTACTTGGCGGCCTTTGTTTTTGAGCCATTTGCTTTTTTAAGAGCTTTTTTTATTAATTCTCTTTCAATTTTTTCCATCTCATCACTCAGGCTAATACCCGCATCAGGTATGTCAGTATTCCAGGAGATGACCCGATAGGGTTTTCCATTTTCTGAAATCTCAAGGTTCTCCGGCAGGATAATATTGCCTGTCTCAAGAGTGACGCTTCTTTCAATGATATTTTCGAGCTCCCTGACATTGCCGGGAAATCTGTATTCCATCAGAAGTTCCATTGCATAAGAGGATATTTTTTTAATTTCCTTTCCAAATTCCTTAGAATACTTCTCGACAAAAAATTTTGTTAAAACAGGAATATCTTCTTTTCTTTCCCTCAAGGGTGGAATATTTATCATAATTACGTTGAGCCGGTAATAGAGGTCTTCCCTGAAACTGCCGTCTTTAACATTCTGCTCCAGATTTTTATTTGTTGCAGATATAATTCTTACATCCACCTTGATGTCCTTCTGGCCCCCTACCCTTCTGAACGTTTTTTCCTGAAGAACCCTTAGGAGTTTTACCTGAAGAACAGGAGGTAACTCAGCAATTTCATCGAGAAAAATAGTCCCACCACCGGCATTCTCGAAAAGGCCGGCTTTATCGGAATAAGCACCGGTAAAAGACCCTTTCATGTGACCGAATAATTCACTTTCCAGAAGATTTTCAGGTATTCCGCCACAGTTTATAACTACAAACGGCATATTTTTTCTGGGACTGTTATCATGAATAGCTCTGGCCACAAGCTCCTTTCCTGTTCCACTCTCACCTGTAATAAGGACACTGGCCGTAGTATCTGCCACTTTCTTGATGAGTGAATAGACCTCGATCATCTCCCTGCTCTTCCCTATCAGATTTCCGAAACTTACGGCATCTGCCATACTTTTCATGAAGAGTGCATCTTCCTTTTTGACACCTTTCTTATTCAATGCGTCACGAATTGTCTCTTTGAACTCTTCAACATCAAAGTTTTTCTCAAGATAATCGTATGCCCCCTCCTTCATTGCGGCAACGGCAGTTTCTCCTGAGGCATAGGCGGTAATTAAAATAACCATGGTCTCGGGAGATATTTCCTTAATACCCTTTAAAAAATCGATCCCGTCTACCTTCGGCATCTTCAAATCGGTGACTACCAGATCGAATGTATGCTTTCTGCAGAGAGTTAGTGCTTCTTTTCCGTCACCGGCACTCTTGACATCGTATCCTTCTCTCGTCAACATTATATCAAGAAATTCCCTCATTCCTCTGTCGTCATCCACGACAAGAATTTTTGCCATTCACTACCTCCTGTTTATACGAAAGTACCTAAAGTTAACGATTTCAATAAATTATATTTAGGGGGCTGCTGTATTTGCAGGACTAAAGTTCTGCGCCACTTCCTTTGGGCAGCAAAACTATACAGGATGTTCCTTCCCCTGGTTTACTTTCGATCCTGATTTTTCCCTGATGATTTTCCACAATCTTGTTTACAATCGCCAGCCCGAGTCCTGTTCCTTTTTCCTTTGTCGTGTAAAATGGATCAAACACCTTATCAAAATCATTCTCTTCGATTCCACAACCGTCATCATTTACCCGTATTTCAAGATATTCTTCTTCGTCAATAAAGACCAGCCTGGTCCCTGTTTTCAGTCTACCCCCCTCCGACATCGATTGAAGGGCATTCAAAATCAGGTTCCAGATTGCCTGCCTTAGCTCCGTCATACTTCCATAAACGATCGCCTGATTACATGAATCCCTGGTTACTTCAATGTCTTGATACCAATCAGGACTGTGGCGAAGAGATTCAAGAACGTCATCTATGATAACCTCAATATCAACGTCCTCACGCTTGGCCGGATTCGGTCGTGCCAGAAGAAGGAAGCCTTTCATAAAGTTTTCAAGTTGATCCTTTCCCCTCAGGATAATTTGCATGAGCCTCCTGTCGGTTTCACCCAGATTAAGGTCTCTTTCCAGCACCTGGATCGACCCGCCGATTGATGCGAGAGGATTTCTGATTTCGTGGGCAAGACTTCCTGCCATCTCACCGACAAGGGCAAGCCTTTTATTTTTTTCAACCTGACGCTCCATCTCTCTAATAGTTGTCAGGTCCCGAAAGATCAGAATCTTTCCGATTTTTTTTCTACTGCTGTCGATAAGTGGAGAAATAGAACAGCCCAGTATTTTACCCGAGGCTTCCATTTCAAATCTGTTTACAGCATCTCCCTGACTATTTGCATTGTTTATATTATTTGCTGTTCTGGAAAAGTCAGGGAAAATACTGTCAATTGTTTTGTTTATAACTTCAGAATATGAAAGGTTGGTAATTTCTTCTGCTCCTCTGTTAAAAGATTTTATGTCTTCCTGATGGTCAATCGTTAAAATTCCCGTGTCTACAGATTCGATTATGCTTTTGTGTAACAGGTCCAGTTGATCAAAGGCACTCTCCTTTTCCGCCAGGAGCTTTCTTACTTTCTTTTCCTGTGTAACAGCAAAGCTTGCCAGGAATGCAACGATATAAAAGGATACGATGTGGATAAAAATCCTCGAAAACACATAACCTGCACTGTAATTGTAGTCAAAGTTGAAGGAATATATTGGGTGGATAAATCCATAATATTCCAGATCGAGGAGTGTACCGTAGAGTATAGTGCTGGCAGAGGCGAGAAGAATAACCCCTTCTCTTGGCAGGAACAGCACTGAGTACATGATGACCAGAGGATAAAAAACGGAATAAACACTCTCAATTCCACCCGTTGCATAGACAAGTCCGGTTATAAGTGTGAGATCAGCAAGGCTTTGCAGATATATATTCCACCTGAGACTTTTGATCGTCTTTATGAGTAAAAGATATAAAAAGGAGAGAAAATAGGTTAGTAATATAATAATGTAAAGCGACGTGATCGATGTTCCGGGCAGTGATTTGGTTCCCTTGATCTGGATAAAGGCTGCAATACCGAGTAAAAAGGTAACAATTACAACCCTGAGAAACATTAACCACCGGAATCTTATGTCCAGTAAATCATCTTTCATATTGATCAGGATGTCCTGAGGCCTGCGAGGGTATTGCTTCCTACATGAAAGTGAGATATTTTTCGAAGGCCCCTTTTGATATTAATGCTATAATACTTCAAAAATTAAATCCATTTAAAAATACAATGCAAAGACCATTAATTCCCTTACTTGTTTTTCTGACGGCTGGAATAATTGTTGGTAATTTCACTTACGTGCCCAACACGTTCTTAACGATATTTCTTTTAATATCCCTTTTTATACTTCTGATTGCAACTATCAAAAAGCGAAAAAAACTTACCATGAGTTGTCTTCTCATATCGCTATTCTTTCTCGGTATTCTCAACATAAACTTTTTTCTTTATCCTGATCCTACACCTATGAATATATGCAACTACGCTAATAGCAAAGAAAAAGTTACAATCGAAGGAATAATCTCACAAAATCCTGTGGTGTCACAGGACAGGATTAATCTGGTCGTTGCAATAAACAAGGTTATAAGGGACGGCATAACCATTCCGGTTGAAGGAAAGACATTGCTTTCTGTGAAGAGTGGTCAAAGATTACTCAAATATGGTGATCTGATAAGGGCCAGAACCCGGCTTAAGATACCACATAATTTCAACAATCCCGGTGGCTTTGATTATAAAAAATACCTTGGTTACAGGGACATCCGGGTTCGGGGATTCATAGACAATCCGTTAAGTATCGTGGTTGTCAGAGAAAACCGGGGGAATTTATTTAAAGTAAATCTTGAAAAATTCAGGACCAGCCTTAGAAAACTTATCGAAGAGGTCTCACCTTATCCAGAGAGTAAAGTCTTACAGGCATTGATCCTCGGAGAGAGGAAAGAAATTCCAAAAGATATCCAGAAAAATTTTAACCGAACCGGAATGTCCCATGTCCTGGCAATATCAGGACTTCACATCGGGATAATAGCATTCTTCTCAATCATTATTATCAGGTTCATTATGAAATCTTCGGAATATCTCCTTTTAAGATTCAACATCCTCAAGGTTTCGGCTCTTTTTGCCTTCATTCCTATAATTATTTACGCATTCATTGCAGGTTTCGGCATCTCAACGGTAAGAGCCACCATAATGATACTAACCTTTTTAGTCGCAATACTCTGCGGCAAGGAGAGAGAATCATTTAATACCCTGGCACTTGCAGCCTTCGTAATACTTGTCATTTCACCTGGTTCACTCTTTGATGTTTCCTTTCAGCTTTCCTTTACAGCAGTTGCAGCTATTCTGTTTATAGCTCCACGGTTGTCTTGTCTGATTCCCAAAGGAAACCCTGATGAAAATTCCTGCCTTAAAAAAGCTCGATTAAGTATATTTTTTCTCATTGTCACATCAATCAGCGCGATGCTCGGCACTATCCCGCTGATTGCTTTTTATTTCAACAGAATATCAACAATCACCCTCTTTTCAAATATCCTAATAATACCGATTATAGGTTTTGTCATCCTTCCGCTCGGCATGGCAACTATAGTAACCGCCCCGATATCTACTTCACTTGCGACTCTATTGATAAAGATCTCCTCTTTTTTTGTCGGTATTTCCATCTCGATTGTTAATTTTTTGGCAACATTGCCCCTCTCATCATTTTTTATCACCACACCAACCCTGATAGAAATCACTGTCTATTATCTCCTGCTTATAACGACGGTGAAGCTGATAGATGTCTGGAATGAAAATAATGGTCCCATCTCCATTTTTTCAAAAGGGGAAATCCCCCCTGACCCTCCTTTAAAAAAGGGGGGGATTAAATACAGGGGGCTCAGGATTGCTTTTGTTCTTCTCATTATGTTCTTTGTCGCGGACGGGATCTACCTCCAGACAAGAGGGGCAAACACAGGACACCTCAAGACAACATTTATAGATGTAGGACAGGGGAGCTCTACACTTGTTGAATTTCCAGAAGGTACAAAGATGCTTGTTGATGGTGGAGGTTTCTACGACGAAAACTTTGATGTCGGCAGATACGTTGTGGCCCCATTTTTATGGCATGAAAGGATAAAAAAAATGGACATCGTCGTCCTTACCCATCCCCAGTCGGATCATTTAAACGGTTTGATATATATCCTGGATAATTTCAACGTAAGGGAGGTCTGGTCAAATGGTGAGACCGCGGACACCAGGCCGTATAAAAAATTTATTAAAATAATAGAAAAAAGGGGAATAGCTCACAGGATTGTCAGTAAGGATACACCCGAAAAAAGAATTGGCACGGTTGCCATAAAAATATTAAACCCGGAGAAACCTATCATAAAAGATGGGGACTCCATTCAGAAATTCGATGTTGTCAATAATAATTCCCTGGTAATGAAACTGACATTAGGAAAAGTAAGTTTCCTTTTACCGGCAGATATATCAAAACCAACCGAGTCACGTCTTGTAAGCGCCAACGTTGATCTCAAAAGCGATGTCCTTATGGCTCCTCACCATGGGGGATTTACATCAAGTACACCCCCGTTTCTTAACAGAGTTCGTCCTGAAATTGTTGTTTTTAGCTGCGGCGCGAATATCTTTCGCCACCCCTATCCGGACGTGCTGGAAAGATATAAAACCATCGGCTCACAGATTTTCAGGACAGATAGAAATGGGGCGGTTACAATAATAACGGATGGCGATAATATTTCAACGCGGG
Source organism: uncultured Syntrophales bacterium (assembly GCA_964650385.1). GTDB lineage: Bacteria > Desulfobacterota > Syntrophia > Syntrophales > JADFWA01 > JAUSPI01. Next base: position 5,896 of record CAZYTP010000031.1, read on the forward strand.
TATTTAAAAAGTAAGCATTTAGCTATTGACAAGTTCGTAAAAAGTCTTTTCGGGGCGAATTCAAACATTTTGGGAAAAAGATGCTGGTAGTGACCGGCGTTAAGAAAATCTAACTGTTTGAGTGCATAAGCACAAGTTTTAGATTTTTAGCCGGGTAATAACAGCATCCACAAAATGGTTCTGAGCCAAGAAAACTGACTTTTACGAGTGCATCAGATATTAGTTGTCAGCTTTTAGCCAAAACACCGCACCATATAACATCACTTAAGGGCTGTGCTGCTTTGTGCCTCTGTACCTTTGATGCTGCTATTGTCTATTGCATTTGAAAGGGTTATATGTTATCTGTCCCTGCATTAAAAAACAGGGCTTGCATAACCTTCACAAAACTGTATACAGTTTTGTGAAGGTTATTTTCAATCCCCAAAAGGTCTGTAATCTATGGAAATTATTACTGCTGTCAGAGGGTTCAAAGATATATTGCCGGAAGAAACGGGGAAATGGCAGTATGTCGAAGAAAGAGCCCGAGAAGTATTTAAGAATTTCGGTCTCAGTGAGATAAAGGTGCCGATTCTTGAAAAGACCGATCTATTCAAAAGAGGTATTGGTGAAACCACCGATATCGTCGAAAAGGAGATGTACACATTCAAAGACCTAGGAAATGACTCTCTAACGCTTCGTCCAGAAGCAACGGCATCGGTTATACGGGCATATCTGCAACATAACATGCATGCCGCGGATCCGGTGGCAAAGCTCTTCACCATAGGTCCCATGTTCAGGCGTGAAAGGCCACAGAAAGGAAGATTCAGGCAGTTTCACCAGATCAACGTGGAACTCATCGGCCTGGATGATCCCCGCGTTGACGCAGAACTTATACTCATGCTGATCTGTTTTTTGAAGAGCGTTAATCTCTCCGACCTGGGTCTTGAGATAAACTCACTGGGGTGTCCCGAATGCCGTCCCTCATTTCGGTCAAAGTTGGCTGCTTTTTGCATAGATCATGAAAATGAACTCTGCCCGGACTGCAAAAGGCGTCATATAACCAATCCACTTCGAGTTTTTGACTGTAAAATGGAAGGTTGCCGGGAAATCATATCCAATGCACCCAAATTGCTCGATTACATCTGCCCCGAATGCGAGGACCATTTTGGAAGGCTAAAGGAATACCTTACGGTTTTTGGCGTACCATTTCAAATTAATACTAAAATGGTTCGAGGTCTTGATTATTACACCAGGACGGCCTTTGAGGTTACGACGGAATTGCTCGGGGCGCAAAACGCCATAGCAGGGGGAGGAAGATACGACAGCCTGATAAGGGAACTTGGTGGACCGGATATCCCGGGAATAGGTTTTGCGATCGGAGTGGAGCGCCTGATTTCACTACTGCCGATGAAAGATGAGGATTTCTTAACGCCCCCTCACCTCTTCATTGCCGCCCTTGGTGATGAAGCCCAGGAATTCGCCTACACGCTGTGCAACCACCTCCGAATACAGGGAATCAGAACAGAAATGGATTATTCAGGAAAAAGCCTCAAAAGCCAGATGAGGCGTTCAAATAAATTTAATAGCCTATATACGTTGATTCTTGGTGAAAGGGAAATACAGGAAAAGAAGGCTGAATTGAGGAATATGAAAAAAGGTACACAGGAAACTCTCAGCCTTGATAATATAGAAAAAACGATAATTGACATAGTAACCCCTCATCTGCCTTAGGCAGATCACACGGGCATAAAAATCTATTTTCGCAGTAAGGAGAGGTAAGTATAAAATTGTCAAAATTCATTACAGTTAACAAAAGAACACATTATTGTGGTGATCTCAGGCCTTCCGATGCGGGAAAAGAAGTAGTCCTGATGGGGTGGGTGCACAGAAGAAGGGATCACGGAGGTGTGATATTCGTCGATTTAAGGGACAGAGAAGGCCTGGCACAGGTTGTTTTCAACCCTGAAATAAGTCCCGAATCCCACAAAGAGGCCCACAGGATAAGGAGTGAATTTGTTCTCGCTATAAAAGGTAAAGTACGCCCCAGACCGGAAGGAATGATTAACTCCGAGTTAAAAACCGGTGGTATCGAAGTGATGGTCGATGAACTGGAAATATTCAACGAATCAAAAACTCCACCTTTTGTTCTTGATGCTGATGTTGATATCTCCGAAAATATCCGCCTTAAATACAGATACCTAGATTTGAGACGACCTAAGGTTCAACAAAAATTAATACTCAGAAACAAGGTCGCTACTGAAACAAGAAACTACTTGCAGAAAGAGGGTTTTATAGAAATTGAAACCCCTTTCCTGACAAAAAGCACTCCCGAAGGTGCACGTGATTATCTTGTCCCAAGCAGGATAAATCATGGAATGTTCTATGCACTACCCCAATCACCACAGCTTTTTAAACAACTGCTTATGATCTCCGGCTTTGACAAGTACTACCAGATTGTCAAGTGCTTTCGTGATGAAGACCTCAGGGCAGATCGCCAGCCTGAATTTACACAGATTGATATAGAAATGTCCTTCATATCAGAGGAAGATATTATAAAAACGATGGAAGGGCTTATGGCCCATGTATTTAAAGCATGCATCAACAAAGAAGTTACGGTTCCATTCGCGAGGATGACCTATGATGAAGCCATGGCTCGATATGGAACGGATAATCCTGATACAAGGTTCTCACTGGAACTTAGAGACCTGACCGGAATAGTAAAGGATTCGGGTTTTCAGGTTTTCAGGGAAGTGTCCGATCGTGGTGGAGTTGTTAAGGCAATAAAAGTGGACGATGGGAAAGGCCTTTCCAGGAAAGATCTTGATGGTTTAACAGATTATGTCAGCACTTATGGGGCAAAGGGTGCCGCCTGGGCAAGAGTCAACTCCGACGGATGGACATCTCCAATATTCAAATTTTTAAAACCTGCGGAAGTTGAACAGATAAACAAGAAAATGGAGGCAATCCCGGGTAATGTAATCCTTTTCATTGCCGATTCGCCCGGGATTGTGCACGATTCTCTAAGCAGTCTGAGGATCCATCTTGCCAAAAAATTAGGGTTGATTGATCATGAAGTATTCGCTTTCACCTGGATTACCAGGTTTCCTATGTTTGAATACAGCGATCAAGAAAAGAGGTTTACAGCTAAACACCATCCTTTCACCTCTCCGGTAGCAGAAGATATACCTCTCCTGAAAACAGATCCCGGGAAGGTCAAGGCCAGAGCCTATGATCTTGTTCTGAACGGAACCGAGATAGGGGGAGGAAGCATACGAATACACCAGAAGGAAATGCAGTCGGAAATTTTTAATGCTCTTGGACTGAGAAAAGATGAAATAAGGATGAAATTCGGTTTTCTTCTGGATGCCCTTGAATATGGCACCCCTCCTCACGGGGGTATAGCCTTCGGTTTTGACAGGATGATTATGCTGATGGCCGGTGCTGAATCTATCCGGGATGTTATAGCATTCCCAAAAACTCAGAAAGCATCCTGCCCTCTTACAGATGCCCCGGGGAAGATCAGCATAGAACAATTGATGGAACTTTCATTAAAAATAGTATGATTAGCTGTCAGCTACCGGCCTTCAGTAAAAACAATGTTTTCCCTTATCCTGCTGACAGAAGTTTGCTGACCGCTGAACTGAACAGCGAGCGCATTCCCCGCAGCTTGTTGCGGGGAGCTTCAATACTTACTAATTAAAAGCCCATTCTTTTTTATTGACAAAAAGTTCTGATACTTGTATCTTATTAAGAGGTTAAGGGAAAACTGTTTTCAATTTATATAAAGAGGAGGTAAACAGGTATGATACGCGACAGTTTATTAAGCGCTTTGGTGATCACATTTCTTCTGGTTGGGCTTGTCTTTTCCGGATGTGCCAAGAAGCCGGCAGAAACTGCTACAGCCAAGGAAGAAACTGCTGTTAAGATTGTAGAAGTAGAAGCTGTTCCTGAAGAAACATTAGTTGTAGTGGAAGAAGTAACCTACGCTGAACGTCACGTAGTGAAGAAGGGTGAATGTCTCTGGTGGATCGCCCAGTACAAAGACATCTATAACGATCCCTTCCAGTGGCCAATAATCTATGACGCCAACAGCAACCTGATTAATGATCCAGATTTAATATATCCCGGTCAGATTTTCTCCATTCCCCAAAAAGGTTACACCATTGAAGCGGTCAAGGAAGCACGAAGAAAGGCCGGTGCACCAAGACCTTATACTCCTCCCGCAGAAGCGGTTGACCTAACTCAATAAAAAAATTAGGAGTTGATGAGCTACGAAGGAGGGTGCAGGTTATTCCAAGCGCCCTCCTTTTTTTTGCGACAAGGCTTTTGGTTCGGACGGGTAAAAAGCGTCTGCAATTTTAATTGTCGGTATACGAGCTTGGTGAAATCTGGACACCTGTGAAGAAAGTTCGGCCGCATACGGTAAATGTTCGACTTAAGTTTCAGCCGTAGCAGCAACATGGGACACTTCATCACTCCCGTTATATTGGATAATCATCATGGTTATGTCGTCCGTCTGGGGTTCGTCCTGCGAGAATTCGCGGATTTTTTCCATGACTCCAGTTAAGATATCACCTACTGGAAGGCCCTTGAATCTATCCAGTTCACCTTCCAGTCTTTCTTCGGAAAAGAGTTCATGCCTGCTGTTCATGGCCTCGGTGACACCGTCGGAATAGATAAATATGGCATCCCCCTTGTTTAAAACGACCCGCTTCGACTGGAAAGAAAAATCTTCCATAACGCCCAGGGCTATCCCGCCGGTCATTTCAAGCGCTTCGATCTCGCCACTGGCACGAATTATATAGGGCGGATTGTGGCCGCCATTGCAGTATTCCAGTGTTCCGTCCCTGATATTGAAAATACCGAGAAAGACCGTGACAAAAAGGAGTGAGGGATTGTCCATGGAAAGGTCCTGATTGACCTGGTTCAACACAATCTCCGGCGCCATGTCTTTCGCAGCTCTTGTCTTTATCAGCGTTTTGGTAATGGCCATGAAGAGCGATGCGGGAACCCCCTTCCCCGAAACATCGCCCACGTTAAAGCAGAGATGGTCGTCGTCGAGGAAAAAGAAGTCAAATAGATCTCCCCCCACTTCCCGTGCCGCCTCAAGCGTGGCATATAGATCAAACTCACGAATCTCGGGAAAGGGAGGAAACACCTTTGGCAGCATCCCCATCTGGATGTCATGGGCTATCTGCAACTCGCTTTCTATCCTCTCCTTTGCGGCCGTCGTTTCCGTCAGATCGGCAATATATTGTTTCAGGGACTGTTTCATGTAGTCAAAGGACTGGGCGAGCTTTCCCACCTCGTCCCCCGTCTTTATATCGGGAATCGATACATCGAGGTTTCCCGTCGCAATATCTTCGGCTGCGACGGCAAGGACGCTCAGCGGTCTTGTTATCGATCTGGCAATGAACACGATGACGACGAGAAGAAAGACAAAACCGAGTACGCCGAGGACTATCACAATTTTATTGAGGCGAATTACATCGGCCATCAATTCATCCTGCGGGAAGAGGACACCTAAAGACCATTTACTGGAGGAAAGCGGCGCATAGACCATCCAGCACAGTTTTCCTGTCAGAATGCTGCGAAAGGGAACAAAACCCGCTTTACCATGAATCATCTCCCTCCCGATTCTCCTCAGTTCCTTATCTCCCCTCGCCTCTGCCTGGCTGAAAATGGTCTCGTTCATGACGAGTTCTTTTTTAGGATGGGTTACAAAGGTGCCGTTTTGAGATATGAGGAAACCGTACCCAGTCTTAGCTATCTTTATTGAGGCGACTATTTCCTGAAGCCACGACAGCGAAATATCGGATGTAATGATCCCCGCGATCCCCTTCTTCCCCCCCACCGTTCTGTAGAAGGGGACTGAATAGGTGGACATGATGATGTTGCCGCCCCCCTCATCGAAATAGGGTTCGGTCCAGACAGGCCGGTTCAACTCCTTAGGAATCTGATACCAGTCCTGGAAGAAGTACTGGTATGATGCTGTCCCCAGATCGGAATACTTTATTTCACCGCCGCTCTTATAAAAATAGGGGGCATATCGTTCTTTTTTGCCGTCATATGCCCGGGGCTCAAAAGCAACCGCAGACCCGTAAATTTCCTTATTCTTTTGTACAATGTATTTTAACAGGTTGTTGAGTTCCTCGCCGGCACAGAGCGACCGATCGAGGACATAGGCCAGATTTTCGGGGACCTTTTCGATAGAACTGAGGACAATGTCGATCTGATTCACCGTTGCCCTGGCGAGGTTCATCGCATTTTTTTCGACATTTTCGACTATGATTCTTCTGGAATACATGTAGTTGTAGCCGAAGATCATCAGAAAAATCAGTGTGACGCTGCTCAATATGAGCAGTATAAGTTTGAAGGCCAATCCCCTATTTTTCATCTTTATCTCTGATTACCTTATAAAAGGAGGTAAATCCGGGAACCGAGTCTATGAGCCCCATGCTCTTCAGACCTCGTGCAACGCGGCTGTAATCCTCAAGCAGGAGTCTTCCCATGCCTGCATCCTCACCCTTTTGGGGCAAAATCAAATCTTTCATTCTTTCCAGCATCCACTTCTGATGAACCAGAGTCGTGGGAATATGCTCCTTTTTGAGGTTCCTCATGGTAACAGCCAGTGCCTCATCGGGATGATCAAAGGCATATAGCCACCCCTCGATAGAGGCCAGGACAAAGGCCGCGCACAGCGCAGGGTCTTTCCTGTATGTCTCTTCAAGCACATAAATGCCGTCTTCAGGAAAATTGAGACCATGTTCATGGAAGAAAAATGTGGTCAACTCACCGGGATCGATACCGCAGTTCAGAATCGTATGGTATTCGTTGTACCACATTGCCGAGGCCACATCGACACCGTCTCTCAGGAAGAGATTGACGGAAAAGGACTGGGGAACAACCTGCACCGTAAGATCGTATTTTCTGAAAAATGCCCGTGGCTGAATCTGAAAGACGGGGCCCCATAATCCCACCTTTCTGCCGTTTATGTCCTGGGGCCTTTCAATACCACTCGCCTTTTTAGCGACAAGCATCAGTGCCGATCTCTGCATTATCTGGGCAATGTTGAGGATCTTCTCTCCTCCCGCCCGCATCTGAATTCCCGTAGATAGCCAGAGCGAAGCAAAATCCGCCCTACCATCTGTAAGAAGTTCCGATGGCGAATAGTCCGGTCCGCCGGTAATGATGGTAAGATCTATACCGTGTTTCCTGTAGATACCCTTTTCAAGCCCGATATAGTAACCTGCAAATTGGGCCTGGGGAACCCATTGAGGTATGAATGATGCTTTTTTCAGGGTATCGCCTTCGGCAGGTGCACCACATATAATAATCAGCAAGAGTGCGGCAGAGATTATAAATTTACAGTGTTTCCTTATTTTCGTATGTAACATAATTTTAACTTTGATATGACCGATAGGTAAGATGCAACGCAGTCTCCACTAACCACACCTTACACCAAAAACACGATAGTAAGGACGTTCCTGTCGTCATTGCGACTGTATTGCACTTCATCCGCCACTTTCTTAATAAAAAAAATTCCCAGCCCCCCGATCTGCCTGTTTCCGATATCGGCCGTTGTATCGGGATCGGGACGGGAAAGGCCGTCAAAGGGAATGCCCTTGTCACGTATCTCTATTACGAACTTTTTACCCTCCTTCAAGGCGCATTGCATTTCCACCTGCCCCTCTCCGTCGGGATAGGCGTAGTCGAATATATTAACCAGGGCCTCCTCCACGGCAAGTTCTATTTCCATCGTTCTTTTGCCCTCAAAGCCGCATTCTACAGAGCATGTATGGACAAAAGAGATGAACTGATCAAGGTTTTCAATAATGGCTGCAAGCTTTAGAGATTTCATGAAATGCATCCACAGTCAGATTCTATGGTTATGTGGGTAATTATGGTGTGATAAAATCTGGAAAGTCTTCTCCGCGAATTACAGGGCCGCCATTGCCTCTTCCACAGATTCATAAATGGGAATAATGGTACTGAATCCCGAAACTTCAAAGACTTCTTTGACGACGGCCTGGAGAGAAGCGAGCAGTATCTGTCCGTTTTTCCCTTTGAGCTTCTTGGCCGTTACCAGGACACTCCTGAGGCCGGAACTGCTTATGTAGTCAAGTTCAGTCAAATCGATGACAAAATTGACATTCTCCTCATCGATCAACCTTCCCAGTTCTTTTTCGAACTCGGGCGATGAAACGGCATCCATTCTGCCAGTGACGGATACCAGCGTCCCCTTTTCTTCATTCTTTACATTCAACTCCATAAGACCCTCCCCCTTCCATGGTCATAAATATCGCGATAGAACCGAACAAAGATTGACTTTGATCGTTACATAAAAAGCCTGTCCCGCTATCTTCTTCGTACGTCGAGTGTTAAACGATTTTACGTCAGGCTGAATGTGAACTGTTCCGATGTATTTCTTGATATTAACAAGGCTGTGCCCTGAATATTACATTTGCCCCGTAATACGCAAGGGTTATTTGAGGTGGTTTTTAAAAATACTTTTCGCAAATCCCCTTAGCGGCAATGATTCCCGAAACGGCTGCTCCAACTATCCCCCGGCTCTTCCCCGTACCATCGCCGGCCACAAAGATACCCTCAATGTTCGTTTCAAGATATTGGTCAGTTGGAAAATGGGTATCGAAGAATTTGATCTCAGGTGCATACAGCAAAGTTGAAGGATGAAGAATGCCGGGTACAATCTTGTCAAGAGTTTTCAGTGATTCCCAGAGATTGTCTACAATACGTGCAGGTAAACCGAGTGTAATATCACCGGGTACCCCATTATAGGTGGCCTTGCAGCGGTCGAAGTGACGGGTTTTACTGTTAAAAGTCGATTTAGAGCTCCTCTTTCCTTCCCTGAAGTCCCCTACCCTCTGAACAATCGGTCTGCCACCACCCAGCAGGAAAAATTGCCTCGCAATCATCTGGCCGAATTCGGTGGTGTCGGAAAAGGGCTTTGTCAGAGAAACCGTATTTATTAACGCAAAATTTGTGTTTTCTGTTTTGCGATCAAAAAGAGCATCACCGTTAACCAGCTTAAAATCTCCGTAATTTTCAATTCTTACCCTTCCACCCGGATTGGTACAAAAGGTTCTCACCCTGTCACCATGGCGTTTTGTGCAAAAGATAAACTTCGGATCGTATACAACATCAGTTATGGGATCATAAAACTTTCTGTTTAGTTCTATACGGATACCCACATCAATGGGTCCAAAATTGTTTTTGACTTTAATTTTTTTAGATGCATCTCTGAACCAGTACGCGCCGCCACGCCCCGGAGAAGCAAGAACAACCTTTCCAGAATATTTTTCCGTCTTTTGGTCGCCCTTCTGACATACAAAACAATATCTTCCGTCTGCCAATCTCCCCCTTTTTCCCTTTTTTAAAGGGGTAAAATCCCCCCTGCCCCCCTTTATTAAAGGGGGGATTTCTTCGATAGATATGACCTTAGTACCGAGAAAAAAAGTGGTATGTTTGAGCAGACCTCTCAGATAATCAACCAATTGTTTGCCGCTGTCCGTCCCGTAATGCCACTGCTCGGGAGCGATAAACTTTACACCTTGCTCATCGGCAATTTTTTTCCACGCATTTATTTTTTCATTGTCTTCGATAAAAGTAACCTGCTGGCAGCGGGGGAATTTAACGAAAACCTGTTTTACCTCATCCATTAAATTCTGAGCCTCAACCCTTCCAATCTGAAGCTCGCCAAGATCAATTCCAACACGATAGTCAAAATTCAGTTTACCGTCGTTGAGGAGTCCTCCGGCGGGATATTGATTTTGGTCGAAGATCGCAATCCTGTCAACACCCAGGCGTTCAAGCCAGCTTGCTGCAAAAAGGCCTGCCGGACCGGAACCTATGATTAAGACATTGAAATCTCTCATACTTTACCTCGCCGGGCTTTTATAACTTTTTTGAACAGAGGCCTGATATGATTTCGATAGATAGAATCCCACGCATAATTTTCTATCACTTTTCGATACATATTGTACGTTGAAATCGTTGCGAGAAATTGCAATATTTTTTCGGCAATCCGGTCAGGCGCGTCGGTAACGGAGAAGTGGCATACATGATCTCTACCGATTTCCATGAATGAAGGAATATCAGAACAGGCGATCGGCAGTTTGGTCACTCCGGCTTCGAGGAGTGGAAGGCCAAATCCTTCTGATAAACTTGGCATGAAGAGAATATCAGCAATAAAGTACAAATCACGGATGAATGTGTAGTCTGGAATGATCTTCTTACCCTTTTTCATAGGGTAGTCAGCAATAATAATTACTTCTCGCGTTATATTGAGATCTTTGATTATCTTCTTCAGTTCGCGGTAGTATCTTACGTTCTTTGGTTCATGCGGATCATAAGCACCCGTAATAAGATAGCGAACATCGATACCCTTTTCCTTTAGAGCATAAACTACTTTCAGTCCAAGCTCGATGTTCTTCCTTGGAATCATCCGTGCCGGTTGAACCATGATGAGATTTGCTTTATAAAGCTTTTGTTCGCGAACTATCTGCTGCAAATCCGGAGCAAGCTGAAAAAACTCTGAAGGATCAATACCGTCAGGGATGGCCGTTATTTTTTCTGTGGTTTCGTATAGCTGATGGAATTGTCGACATCGGGTATTAGAAATACAGACGTAATGGATAAAAGGAAACATTGTTTTCAGTATATCCCATGGTTCTGAGTGGTAAACATCAGGACAGTCCGAAAAAAAATAGCTGGAATCATGATTCCAGCTTATCACCTTCACCTTCCCCGAATGTGCCAGCTTTTTGATGGCAAAGGTAAGGGGAAGATTATACGGCATGGTCATTACATTGTGAGCGATGAGGAAATCGAACGATTCAAGTTCACTCTTCAACTCCACAAACATATTTTCGATCAAATGATCGAAGTTGGAGCGTTTCCCTTTTTTGAGTTCTTGCTGTGCCCTATTAACAAAGGTATTCATAGAGGAAAAGATGGGATTAATTATCACGGGAAACTCTTCCGTGTAAACATCCCCTTTCCCGGCAATAATCTTAACTTCATGTCCATGCCGGTGAAAGAGTGAAGCATGCTGTCCAATAACTTCCTCAACACCGCCAATAACATAAGGACAGGAATAATGAAGAATAGCTATTTTAAGTCTGTTAATATCAGCTTTTTTCATATTACACTAATTCTATTGCTCCATATGCTCCCAATTTATCTCCAAAAATGATCAGTATGCCGAGAACACCTTCAATCTCTGCACCAAAATTAATGGCCTTTTTCATATCACTTTCCTTCCTGACTCGATTCCCGATAGCTGTCGCGGCGGCATCAGCCAGAGATGCTGATTTGGATGTCACACACACAGCGTCAGCCCTGCCCAGGCTCAATGAGTGGCCGACTGTACCGGAAGAAGTACAAATACCAAGAGGCATTTCCTCAGGACGTATTTTCAGGGCAACCTTGTGACTCATGGGAGACTCACCGGCAAATACCCCGATGGTTATTTCACCTTCAGATTTTAAGAATATGTCACCACCGTTTTCCACTATGACATCATCAGAGTGTTCTAAAAGATCCATTCCCACATGCTGGGCAACAGCTCCGGCCACAGAAGCCATAGGCCCCACTCCCGAGATTCTCGAAGCTTTTAGCATATCTTTTATGATAGCCGGTGCCATTTCATCAGGCTTGATCGGTACAAGTGAATCTAAAAATTGAGGCCGATGTTTGATGTATTCCTCAATAAACCTCCTGTACTTATGAACCGACTTACGGGCTATGTCTGCCAGATTATTACCGGCACTGATATAGAGGTCAGTTTCACCAACCTTTATTTGAAAAGAAACCAGATTTTCCTTTCTTGAAACTCTATTTCTATAAGTCCTTTCTTGATATTTCATTTATGTCCACTCTAACTTTGATGGACTCGTAAAAAGTCATAAACTGCACCATTTGTCATGCTGAACTTGTTTCAGCATCTAATTATTTCAGTAAGTTAGAGACCCTGAAATAAATTCAGGGTGACAAAAAAAGACTTTTTACGATATTATCAACTTTAGCTCACTTTAGGCACTTCAAACTTAAGTCACCTGAATTGTGTTGTTCCCGGACCGAGGATATTATCCGCTTCCCTCTTTATATCATCCGATATATCGAGCTTCAGGTCCTTCCCCAGATATATTACCGTTTCACTTTTATCGGCTACGATTAAATGAATATACCCATCATACTTACCTTTGTGCTTCTGGAGCAACTTTTTTATTAACTCAATATCTTTTCCTGCCGATTTTGCAACGTCAACCGTGAAATGTACCGAGCTGAAAGGTTCTTCCAGTGAATCCGAAAGGATAATTGCATCAGATGCTATAACCTTAACGCTCTCCTCATTGACATCCAGGGTTCCTTTTATAAGAACCGGCTCCTCACCATGAAAAATGGAAAAAGCCTTCCTGTACAAATCGGGAAATACGATAACATTGACAGACCCTTTCATATCTTCGATGGTGACATACGCCATTGTTTCTTTCTTCTTTGTGGCAACCTCACGGATATCACTGACAATGCCCCCAAGTGTAACGGATTCCTTATCTCTCTTTTCTGTAATGCCTTCAGAGTCAGTATCCGTAACCTTATTTAAACTATCTACAAAACCTAAAAGCGGGTGACCTGTTATATAGAATCCAAGGGTTTCTTTTTCGAAGGAAAGCAATTGGTTTTGATCCCACTCATCAACCTTCTCCATTTCAATCTCTTTTGAAAGGTTTCCAGTATCAAATTGGTCAAAAAGACCAGTCTGACTGCTCATACGCTCCCTGTGATATCTTACCGCTACACCCATTATTTTTTCGTAGTTTTCCATCAACTGCCGTCTCGTATATCCCATTGAATCAAAGGAGCCGCACTTAATGAGGCTTTCAATTACCCTTTTGTTTATCTTATGGGGATTTACTCCGCTTATGAAATCATAAAATAAACTAAATTTTTCCGCATCGCATCTTACAGATATTATAGAATCAATTGCACCGACACCCACATTTTTCACGGCGGCAAGACCAAATCTTATGCTATCGCCCGCTACACTAAAATCCCTCAGGGACTCGTTGATATCGGGAGGAAGAACTTCGATCCCCATATCTTTGCATACGCTGATATATTTTATGATCTTATCTCTATTATTCTTTTCGCTTGTGAGGAGAGCAGCCATAAAGTCAACAGGATAGTGTGCCTTCAGGTAAGCGGTCTGATACGATATCATGGCGTAGGCGGTGCTGTGGGATTTGTTAAACCCATATCCGGCAAAGGTTTCCATCTGTTCAAATATCTTATTCGCCTTGTTTTCCGGTATCTTCTTTTTCTTTGCACCCGATAGAAACTTAGGCCGTTCTTTTTCCATAACAGACGCCTTTTTTTTGCTCATCGCCTTCCGGAGGTTATCCGCCTCACCCATTGTATAATTACCGAGAGCGCTGGCTATCTGCATTACCTGTTCCTGATAAAGAATCACGCCATAGGTTTCCTTTAAAATTTCTTCTAACCGAGGGACTTCATAGACAATCTTTGTCTTACCCTGCTTCCTCGATATATATTCGGAAACCATACCGCTCTGTAATGGACCGGGTCTATAAAGTGCTATAAGAGCTATAATATCTTCAATACAATCAGGTTTCATGCTGACAAGGATTTCCTTCATCCCGGAACTTTCCAACTGAAAAACACCATCTGTCTCAGCCTTCGCAAGCAATTTATAGGTGAGACTGTCATCGAGAGGAATGGTGTTGATATCGATTTCCTCACCTTTATTTTGTCTAATAAAATTAAGGGTATCCCTGATAACCGTGAGAGTCTTTAATCCTAAAAAATCAAATTTTGTCAGGCCAACCGACTGAAGATCATTCATCGAAAATTGTGTAACTATTTCATCCTTAGGGCTCTTACAAAGTGGGACCCGTTCTACCAATGGTTTATCCGAAATAACCACACCGGCTGCATGGGTGGACGAGTGCCTGTTCAAACCTTCCAGTGACCGGGAAAGTGACAGCAGTTTCCTAACCTTTTCGTTATTTTTTTCCTCCTCCCTAAGATGTGGTTCCGTCTTGATGGCATCATCGAGGGTGATATTGAGGACATTGGGGACCATTTTGGCAATCCTGTCTACCTCGCCATAGGGCATATTCAGCGCTCTTCCCACATCTCTGATGACCGCTTTTGCCTGCATCTTACCAAACGTAATAATCTGAGCTACCCGATCACTGCCGTACTTTTCAGTTACGTACCTGATTACATCGTCCCTCCCTTCCACACAGAAATCAATATCTATGTCCGGCATACTCAATCTGCTCGGATTAAGAAACCTTTCAAAGAACAGTCCATAGCGTATCGGGTCAATATTAGTAATTCCAAGGGAGTAAGCGACAAGACTGCCGGCGGCCGATCCCCTTCCGGGACCCACAGGAATATTTTTGTTTTTCGCGTAATTGACAAAATCAGAGACGATGAGAAAATAGCCGTCAAACCCCATAGATTTGATGATCTCAAGTTCATGCTTCAGCCGTTTTTCATACTCATCACGCAGGTTATTATCTCGTCCCTTAAGAATCATCGGCATCAGTTTTTCAAGCCCGCTTTTCGCCTTCCTTCTCAGATATTTATCAAGGGTTTCTTCTCCGTCTATCTCAAAATGCGGCAGAAAGATATTCTTAAAATTTAGGTTGAGATTGCATCGCTCTGCAATTCTTACAGTATTTTCAAGAGCTTCAGGACAATAGTCAAAGCTTTGCTTCATCTCATCGGGAGACTTAAAATAGAACTCGTCGGTTTTTAAACTCATCCTGTCATCATCATCTACTGTCTTGCCGGTCTGTATGCATAGAAGAACATCATGAGCCTCAGCATCTTCCCTGTTTAGATAATGGCAATCATTTGTAGCAACAAGGGGGATAGAAAGTTCCCTGCTGATTTCGATCAGTTCAGCATTGACCTTTTTCTGATCAGGAAGTCCGTTTTCCATTATCTCTAAATAAAAATTTTCATCACCGAATATCCTTCGATATTCCTCAGCAACCTTCTTTGCTTCATTCCTGTTCCCTTTCAGTAAAAGCCCCGGTATCTCACCCTGCAAACATCCGCTCATAGCTATAAGCCCTTCACTATACTGGGATAAAATTTCTTTATCCACTCTGGGACGATAGTAAAATCCCTCCAGATATGCAGCGGTCGTCAACTTTATGAGATTTTTATATCCTTCCATGTTCTTGACAAGGACGGTAAGATGAGATGCTGCGTCCCCTATTCGTCTGGAATCCTTTTCCAGGCGACTTCTTGGAGCAACATAGAGCTCACATCCGATAATCGGTTTGATTCCGTATCGGTAAGCGTTCTGGTAGAAGTCGATCACTCCGAACATATTACCATGATCGGTAATGGCAACGGCCGGCATTTTATATTCTTTTGCCCTTTTAAAGAGATTATCCAAGCGAATTGCCCCGTCAAGGAGGCTGTATTGTGTATGTACGTGAAGATGGACGAAATCTGAGTGTTTCATGGATTGTATCCTGAGGCGGCAAAGCCGCAAAGAGACTTCAGAAACCAAGAGACAGAAGACAGGAGTCAGAAGTCAGAATAAAAACTATTCCGCTTCCATTCTGAATTCTGAATTCTGACTACCGGCTCCTATCTTCTGGCTTCGTTTGTTGTTATACTTGTTTAAACTGGCACTAATATCTGTGCAAAAAACGTGATATGGATAGGAAATATCTAATCAAGCCAGTAATTCGGTGCTTCCTTGGTTATTATAACATCGTGGACATGGCTTTCTCGAAGACCTGACTGCGTTATACGTACAAACCGAGCTTTTTCCCTGAGTTCTTCTATTGTGTTGCACCCGACGTAACCCATCCCTGCTTTAAGCCCCCCTATCAATTGATGGATGCTTGCGGAGAGTGATCCCCTGAAGGGAACCCTGCCCTCTATCCCTTCCGGAACGAGTTTCAAGGTGCTCTCTATATCATCCTGCATATACCTGTCCCTGCTTCCTGCCTTCATCGCCTCAAGAGAACCCATTCCTCTGTATACTTTATAGGTTCTTCCCTGAAAGAGAATTGTATCGCCGGGAGTTTCTTCTGTTCCAGCAAAGAGACCTCCTATCATGACACTGTGGGCACCTGCACCAAGAGCCTTTACTATATCACCGGAAAACTTGATACCGCCGTCGGCTATGACTGGGACACCGTATTTTGAAGCTGCCTTACAACATTCTTTAATGGCGGTCATCTGGGGGATGCCGACTCCCGCTATAACTCGTGTGGTGCATATAGAGCCGGGACCGACTCCTACCTTAACTGCATCCACACCGGCTTTTATCAAAGCTTCCGCCCCTTCAGCCGACGCCACATTTCCTGCTATAAGTTCACACCCGGGGAAATTGATCTTGGTATCTTTTATGGCGTTGAGAACCCCCGCAGAATGACCATGCGAGGTATCGATGACTATAACATCAGCGCCGGCAGCCAGTAGAGCATCAATCCTTTCATTTCTATCAATTATACCAACTGCACCGCCTACCCTCAACCTTCCCAGGGAATCCTTACAGGAATTAGGATATTTTTTTATTTTTTCTATATCTTTAATTGTAATCAGCCCCTTTAAATTATATTCATCATCTACAACAAGGAGCTTTTCAATTCTGTGTTTATGAAGTAATTTTTTTGAATCTTCGAGTGAAATACTTGCAGAAACTGTCACCAGATTTTCGCTGGTCATAACGTTGGAAACCGGTTGGTCAAGATTGGTTTCAAACCTGAGATCACGATTCGTCAAGATCCCCGCAAGTTTATGATTTTTTACAACGGGAACACCCGATATTTTGTATTTGCTCATTATATCGAGCGCATCGCTTACTTTCTGTTCGGGCTCTACGGTTATCGGATCAACGATCATACCGCTTTCCGATTTTTTTACTTTATCGATCTCAAGAGCCTGTCTTTCGATACTCATGTTCCTGTGAATGATCCCTATCCCACCTTCCTGGGCCATGCATATGGCGGTTTCGGACTCTGTTACGGTATCCATTGCCGCGCTTACTAAGGGGATATTTAAACGTATATTATTTGTAAGTAATGTAAAAGCACTAACGTCCCTCGGAAGGACATTCGATTCCGCCGGAATGAGCAAAAGATCATCAAAGGTAAGACCCTCTTTTATTTCATCTTCTAACATTTTACGCCTCCGTACATAATAAAAGTGACTAAAGTTTAAAGTGAGCTAAAGTGACTAAAGTAGCGCAGGGCTAAAGCCCTGCGCTAAGGTTTGATTTTACATGTGTGATAGCCAATAGCAGTTGACATAAGCTTTCAGCTTCTCTTTTCTCTGACCTTTCTTATATAATAATGACAGCCGTCAAGTGAAATAAAATAATCGTTTCTTTCTTTATCATATTCTATGTAGCTTGCAATTTGATAGTAACTTGCCCTCAAAAACCTTGCGTAAAAATTATTATTTTTTACAGAACAATACAGAACATTATCTTTTTCTATCCAGAGTGTACTCAGATCCAGTTTTTCTTCTGTTTGATCGTTCAGCAGAATGTATAAAGCCTCACCCTCAGATCGGCGAACCATTTTCACCACAAACGGGGCATCTTCGACATCCAGATAGCACCGATCATTTTCAATTTCGATGATATATCTTCCCAGTTCATCCCGTTTCAGGTTTTCATAAAAAAGGTTGACTATCTCCTTCCTGAACATTTCTACATCTTTGTAATACCATACACCTTCTTTATCTATTCTGATGTTGCATGGAGTAATACCATCACCATTGGTTGTTTTCATGTGAAGCTCCCCGCCCACAGGGCGGGGCTTACGGGATGCGCTCCCGGTCAATACTCTGTCAGCAAGACAGAATGAATGGTTGTTCACCTGTAATCTTCCAATCCTTTATTTTTACTGAAAGCCGGCGGTTGATAGCCGACTTCTAAAAACCCTTTCTGCTTTCAAGAAGAATGGTCACGGGACCATTATTTACCAGTTCAATCTTCATCATCTCCTGAAATTTTCCTTCTTTTACCACACCTATCATATTGTTTGCCTTCTTTACAAAATATTCGTAAAGTTCTCTGGCCAGTTCAGGCTCCGCTGCGTATCCAAAAGACGGCCGTCTCCCTTTACGACAGTCAGCCAGTAAGGTAAATTGAGATACCACAAGCACACTGCCCGAGATATCCAATAGAGAGAGGTTCATCTTCCCATCAGAATCCTCAAATATCCTGAGATTGGCTACCTTCTCCAGAAGGTAATCCGCATCCTCTCTCCCATCTCCTTTTGCAACTCCGAGCAGAATCAGGATGCCCCGGCCTATGGATGATATTTCCTGACCACCCACACTAACTTTAGCATAATCAACTCTTTGAACAACGACTCGCATAAAAACCTGTTCCTTGTAGGACTTTGGTGTAAGCTAACAGCCAAATATTGATTTGCATGTTAACAACAAACATTTTTCGCTTCAAGGTTTTTCTCGTTAACATTTCCCATTTTCCCATCAGATTTTCATATCAACCTTCTGATAACCCCTTTTTTATCTTTTTTTGATTGTTATTATCTGCCTTTCAGAAACATTTGCAAAAAGAGTTCATTTTATTCAAAACGGTGACATGAAGTTATCCGCCCACGTGGCAGGAGTTGTCGGTAAGGAAATCGAAGATTCATGAGCAAAGCTAATAATCGGAGATACTGAGCTATTGCAAATAATATAGTTGTTTTAAAGTACGCCTCTACCCCTACGACAAGGCGGGACTTGCGTTGTTCACTTTCGGGCAAGGGTTTTATCAGTGTTTTATTCGCAGCAACCAGTAGTTAATATTTATATACTTGACAAGCCATCATTCTTAAGGTAGACGCAAGCTTCAGATATTGAAAATTACAGCAAACAAGTATAATAAAAGTCAGTAATTTCCGGTTAGGAAATTGCATGCGAATTACATAATATTTCTAA
>CAZYTP010000032.1:0-24617 GCA_964650385.1 uncultured Syntrophales bacterium
AATCCGTGTCTTTGCCTCGTTCAGGGTGAGTCCCAACCTCTCCAGTATTTGCCGCAGTATCATCATGGGTCGCTCGGTGCCTCGCCGATACAAAACAAGGATATCATCCGCATAACGCACTATGTGTGCGCCGAGTTTCTTCTCCAGTTGATGCCGCTCCCATATCCTGTCCAGAAGGTGCAGGTAGATGTTGGACAACAACGGTGAGATTCCTCCCCCTTGTGGCGTGCCTTTACGATTGCCCTTGACGCCACTGATGTTCCTTTGCTTGCCATCCTTGCCCTCTTCCTTAACCAGGGTTTTGAGCTACATCTTTATGATGCGAAGTATTTCGCCGTCACTGATCCGCTCAGCAACCACAGCCAAAAGGTTGGCATGGGGCTACCTGCAGGTTCACTTGCGTTACGGCCTGCTGCTTTGCCAATTGGAAACTTACGACCCCTTGTTACCAAGACGCCGCTCCCTTGAACTACCGGGGTGAATCGGACAATTCCCCGGACGGGACTTTAACCCGTAAGATCAAACAGTTGTTACTGCATACGAACATTATACTTAATTATTTGACCGGGAGCACGCTGCTATTTTTCCGGTTGGGCAATCCTGTATCTTATCCTCAGCACCCCGTCTTCAAAACTTGATGAGACGATCCGGAATCCACCGATTTCTTTTGATGAGTTCACATGGGAGCCGATGCACGGGCAGGCATCATAATCTCCGATTCTGACAATTCTGAGGTTATCACCCGCATCGTCAGGCAACCGCTCCAGCTTATAATGTTTCTGCGCCTCCTCTTTGGAAATATACTCTTCGGCAATCGGCATATCGGCCGCAATAACGTCATTAACTTGCCTTTCGATTTCCTTGATTTCCTTTTCGGATAAAGGCCGATTGAAGTGGTAATCGCATTTCGATTTTCTCTTTTCGATATGGGCGCTGAAACAGCGGCCGCAGTCGAACATTCTGATCATAGTCTGATTGAGTAGATGCTCCGCCGAGTGCATTCTTGTTTTCCGGTCAATTTCCTTTTCCATAGCTGTATCATTACCTCGTTTATAGAGTGGAGACCTTTGAATTTTGTCATTTCGAGGAGTGTTAACGACGAGTAATCTTAATGATTCACGTTTGTTAAGATTTCTCCCGGAGCCTGCCCTGAGAATAATAGTAAGATTCCTCGCTTCGCTCGGAATGACAGAAGCGAAGGGGTCGAAATGACAGATAATGATGGTTTTTCAAAGGTCTACGGGTATTTGCCCGTAATAAAGAATTCTCAATTAATATATCATAAATGTAATTTGTTCTTGACACAACCGTCTTTTTCATTTTTATCTCTAATGCGTATTTTTTATTTTTCTATGAGGAGTTGGGTGGAAATCAAGCCATGAATCTGACCGGAGTTAAATTCGTCATCTTTGATGTCAACGGAGTATTGATCGATTCAAATCTGACAAACGCGAAGGCGATGGCCGAGGCGTTTACAAACGATTACGATCTGCAGCAGCAAATCGTCGAATTTTACCTGAAGCTTACCGGAATCGACCGTGGAAGCAAGATTCGCCGGATTCAGGAGGAAGTGATCGGCCGCCCCTTCAAGGAAGGCGAGTTTGAGCTCCGCTGGGAGGGATTCAAAACAATCGGAGGGGCAAGCATGCTCACAGTTCCCCTAACGCCCGGATGCAAAGAGGTTCTCGATGAATTCGGGAAACGAAACATTGTCCGGATTGCGCTGTCAAATACACCCATAGAAGAGCTGAGAAACTGTTTGTCGGCCCAGAAACTTGAGAAACGTCTCGAGGTAATCCGGGGGGGCGGAGACTGGCCCAAGGCAGAATCGCTTACCCGCCTTCTTGAAGAATTTCATTACAACCCTGCTGAATGCCTCTTTATCGGTGACGGGAAGGGGGATCTAATGGCGGCAAAACCTGCGGGGGTTTCCTTTGTTGCAATCGACCCTGACACCGGGGAATTTGACGGCGAGACCGGATTCGACGGGCCCTACACCAATTTAGCTCATTTCGGCCGGGGGTCAGGTCTTGCTTTTTGCCATCATGAATGTCAGGGGGATCACAAAATTGCATCAAGGATGGCAAAAAGCAAGACCTGACCCCCCCTGTCAACTACTCCGACTCCGTTTTTTCCGGCCCGGTCACTTTCCCCGTCATGATATATTCGTGGATGCTCGCAGCGGCAATTTTTCCGGCGCCCATTGCGGAAATCACCGTGGCAGCACCCGTTACGATATCACCACCCGCGAAAACACCCTTTTTGGAAGTTTCGAGTGTGTCCGGATTACACTCCAGTGTGCCCCAGCGGGTAGTCTTAAGATCCGGCGTGGTCATTGGAATAAGCGGATTCGGAAGGTTGCCGAGCGCGGGAATAACAGTATCACATTCAATAATAAATTCGCTGCCTTCGACGGGTACCGGTCTGCGGCGTCCGGAGTCGTCCGGCTCACCGAGTTCCATCTTTATGCACTCAACGGCCTTTACCCTGCCCTCTTCGTCGCCTATGATCCGTACCGGATTGGTAAGGAGTTGAAATTCGATACCTTCTTCCTCGGCGTGGTGGATTTCCTCGTCTCGTGCCGGCATCTCCTCAAGGCTTCGCCTGTAGACTATTACCGATTCCGCCCCGAGTCGAATGGCGGTCCGGGCCGAGTCCATCGCCACGTTGCCGCCGCCTATGGTAACGGTTTTCCTGCTCCTGATAGGCGCGGTGCCGTACTCTGGAAACCTGAATGACTTCATCAGGTTCGATCTGGTGAGGTACTCGTTTGCCGAATAGACACCGACAAGGTTTTCACCGGGGATATCCATGAACATGGGAAGTCCGGCACCGGTGGCTATGAAGACCGCATTGTAACCATCTTTCATAAGCTCATCCACGGTGCGTGCCTTGCCGACCACATAATCCATAATGATCTCAACGCCGAGTTTTTTAAGGTAGTCTATCTCATACTTAACGATTTCTTTAGGCAGGCGGAATTCGGGAATGCCGTATACCAGAACCCCTCCCGTTTCGTGGAGTGCTTCAAAGATTGTGACACCATGTCCTAATTTGATAAGATCGCCGGCAACGGTGAGCCCCGCCGGTCCCGCTCCGATGATGGCCACCTTTTTGCCCGTCGGTTCGGCAATCTCAGGCATTTCAAACTTACCGTTTCTCCGTTCGTAATCAGCGGCAAACCTCTCGAGGCGTCCAATAGCCACCGGCTCACCCTTCTTGCCGAGGATGCACTTTATCTCGCACTGGGTCTCCTGCGGACATACACGGCCGGTAACGGCAGGCAGTGCATTCTGCTCTTTTAGCTTCCATGCCGCCTCAATAAATTTGCCTTCCTCGATGAGTCTGATGAAACCGGGGATATCTATGTTCACGGGACACCCTGTTACGCAAAGAGGTTTCTTGCATTTAATACAGCGCTTTGCCTCCATTACGGCAAGCTCTTCGGTAAAACCGTAAGGCACTTCTTCAAAATTATGTTTTCGTCTTTTCGGGTCCTGTTCGGGCATCTTTTGCCTGGGGATTTTTTTTCTTTCCTTAGGATCCATGTCAATTCCTGATCTTTATTTTGATGTATTCGTAAAAAGTCATGAACTGCACCATTTGTCATCCTGAACTCGTTTCAGGATCTCACTTGTTTCAGCATCTAATCATTTCAGTAAGTTAGAGACCCTGAAATAAATTCAGGGTGACAAAAAAGACTTTTTACGAGACTGTTTATTTTAGCGGTCAGCCATTCGAACAGCTGTGGTTGTACATCTTGAACGGCTCTTGGGGCAGGGCCTCGACCTCTTCCTTTTTGAATGCGGCCTGCCTCTGTATGAGTTCAATCCAGTTGATCTTAAGCCCGTCCAGAAACGGGCCGTTCACGCACGCAAATTTAGTATCCTCCCCGACACTGACACGGCATACCCCGCACATCCCCGTACCGTCCAGCATGAGCGAGTTCATCGCGGTTTGAATCGGGATATTATGCTCCCTGGCGACTTCAGAGACGAGCATCATCATAAACGTACACCCGATGACGTACGACTGATCTATCTTTTCTCCTCTGTCAACCAGCATCGAAATCACCTCCTGCACACCACCCTTCATTCCTGCGGAGCCGTCTTTTGTAACGATAATCAGCTCATCGCAGTTTTCGGAAAGTTTCTCCTGCCAGTGGAGCAGGTAATGGCTCGATGCTTCCTTGATTACGATCACCCTGTTGCCGGCCTCTTTCATGGCACGGGCAATCGGCAGCATTGCGCCGACACCGTAACAGCCTCCGGCACAAACGACCGTGCCGTATTTCTTAACTTCGACCGGGGTTCCGAGCGGCCCGGCAAGGTGCGCGAGATGTTCGCCGGAGCGCGTGGTTGCCATCTCGCGGCTCGATCTGCCCACTTCATGAATTACCATCGTAACGGTACCCTCTTCACGGTTAAAATCCGATATGGTGTAAGGGATGCGCTCAGATTTTTCGTTCACCATCGCTATAACAAACTGGCCGGGCTGACACTTTTCCGCGATCACCGGCGCGTGTACCGTTATCATATAAGTATTCGGCACAATCTCGACCTTTTCAATAATTTTAAACGGCCTTTCTTCCGTGGGCTCATCATCTGTCGATTTTTCAGCGGTTTCCTCGAAGGTAAGGCTCTTGAGCGCGCAGACAACGTCGGCAAGTCTGTGCCCCCTGTAAAAACAAGGCAGGGCGGTAACATCATCGAGAGGTGACGGATCGGGGAATGCCGGCACATCGTAAACCACACCTTTTTCACTCAATTCTTTGTTGATATCGGCGGTGGATTCGAAATCGAATCCCGAAGCACCTATCTTTTGAGCAATATCGCAGACAATCTTCCAGTCAGGGAACAGGCCATAAGGAGGAGTACCCGCGGCGGTAAGCGTCTTAATCTGCCCGGATGAGTTGAGAAATGTACCGTCGGTTTCGGCAAGCGCCGCGGCCGCGATCACGACATCCGCCGCTTTTTCCGTTTCGGAAGGGAACATGTCGGATATAACGATTGTCTCAAGTCTTTTGAGTACGGCCGGTTCGAGATAATTGCCGGTCGAGTAAAGGGCATTAACCTCTCCTTTTTCTATGGCTTCGGCCACCGGGCCGGGCTCTATCACAAGCGTTTCACCGTGGGATGCGGCAACGGCAAAGTTGTCGGATTTCATGACTTCCTTCGCAAATTTTTTCAGCAGATAAATCTCCTCACGAGTGGCCGCCGAATTGGCAATAAGGGCAAACTGTTCTCCCGAGCAGGTCCCAAGTTTTTCCGCGGCCATGGCAATCGCATCCTCATATGTTGTCTTTATCAGGCCGTCTTCGATACGCACCTGGTGTGAAACCATCCTCAAAGGGTTGTCCATAAGCTGCGGCAGCACGAACCGCCCCACCGCACAAATACGGGCCTCTCTTGTAAACTCGGTCATCCCTGACCCGATCACCCGCGCGTTCTTGAGCTTGAAGCGAACTGAACATCCGTGAGGGCACATCACGCATGTGGAGACTTTCGTCTTATCCGCGGCCCCATACCATTTTGCATACCTGTCAGACAGAGCGCCTGTCGGGCAGATATCAATACACGCACCACAAAACCGGCAATCCGTTTCAGTGTGAGCCCTGTGGAATGCCGTCCCGATGCGGGCATCCTTGCCGCGGCTGATAAAATCGATCGTACCTTTTTCATTTATCTTTTCGCAGATGCGGGCACACCGACCGCAAAGGACACAGAGATTGTAATCCCTGTCCATAAACGGGTCGTTCCGTTCAATATCCAGATTTCTGTAGATTATTGGTACTTCGAATTCATTGATCCGGTATTCATCGGCGAGTTTTCTCAGTTCGCAGTTATCTATGTTACTGCAAAAGATGCAGCGTGTGGCTTTGCCGGTCTTAAAGGGAAGCGGCCGGTACTTCTCGCATAACTCACGGTGATTACAGACGAGGCACGGGCTGGTATGGCCGCTCAACATCAGTTTTATCACATTTCTGCGGAGTTCAATAATTTCAGGAGATTTTGTTTTGACGACCATACCATCTGTTGCGGGTGTAGTGCATGATGTTGGATACCCGCGGATGCCTTCAATTTGAACAATACACAAACGGCATGCCCCGTACGGTTCAAGCGCGGGGTGAGCACAGAGAGTGGGGATTTCGATCCCGGCTCTCTGCGCGGCCTTGAGTACTGTATCGCCTTTCTCAGCTTTTACTTCTCTTCCATCTATTGTAAGTGTTATCTCACTCATTGTTGTTTTCGCTCCCGCTTTTCCGGACTTGTGTTTCCCCGTTGCCGGAACTTTTTTGCACCGCGCCAAAGGGACATACACTAAAGCACATACCGCAGCGTATACATTTTTCTTCGTTAATGACAAAAGGCTCCGGCGGTTTTTTGGAGCCCGTAATTGCATCGGTGGGGCATTCCTTTTTGCAGATTTCACACAGCTTGCATGTCTCGGTATCAATGGTGTATATCAGCAACGCTTTGCATACGAGGGCCGGACACCGGCCATCATTGATGTGGGCATCGTACTCATCCCGGAAATGCTCAATGGTGGTGAGAACTGGATTGGGGGCCGTCTGGCCGAGTCCGCAAAGCGAGGCATTTTTGATAGTTCTGCACAATTTCTCCAGCGTGTCGATATCCTCCGGCTTGCCATTGCCTTCTGTGATATCATTCAAAATGCGGAGAAGGTGTTGCGTACCAATCCTGCAGGGTGTGCATTTGCCGCAGGACTCGTTTTCCGTAAATGAGAGGAAGTACCGCGCGATATCGACCATGCAGGAATCTTCATCCATAACAATCATGCCGCCTGAACCCATGATAGAGCCTACTTTCGCTAGCTCATCATAATCGACATTCATGTCAAGGAATTCAGCGGGAATACAGCCCCCCGACGGGCCACCTGTCTGGACAGCCTTAAATTTTTTGCCATCCGGGATACCACCACCCACATCGAAGATAATGTCGCGCAGCGTAATGCCCATAGGCACCTCGATCAAACCGGTGCGTTTGACGTTTCCTGCTAATGCGAAGGTTTTTGTCCCCTTGCTTCTTTCGGTTCCGTACCGGGCGTACCACTTTGCCCCCCTGTTCATGATTTCGGAAACATTTGCCAGGCTCTCCACATTGTTAATGTTTGTAGGCTTACCATGAAGTCCGGACTGGGCAGGAAATGGCGGTCGTGGCGTTGGCATACCTCTTTTACCTTCAATAGAGGCCATGAGCGCCGTCTCCTCGCCGCATACAAAAGCACCTGCCCCTTGCTTTAT
Organism: uncultured Syntrophales bacterium; assembly: GCA_964650385.1. Classification (GTDB taxonomy): domain Bacteria; phylum Desulfobacterota; class Syntrophia; order Syntrophales; family JADFWA01; genus JAUSPI01. The sequence continues at coordinate 7,265 of CAZYTP010000032.1, forward strand.
TTTTATTGATAAATTGAAGCCGGACCCGAGGATGTTTTTTCCCAGAAACCCGAATTCTTCCATTTGTTTAATGGCCTGTTCAAGCCGTGCTATAGCCAGCGGATATTCAGACCGAGCATACACATATGCGGAGTCGGCGCCGATGGCGTACGCCCCGATGGCCAGACCTTCCAGAACAGCGTGCGGATCGCTTTCAAGTACTGCACGGTCCATAAACGCGCCGGGGTCCCCCTCATCTGCATTACAGATCATATATTTTATGTCACTTTTTGAATTCCTGGCAAAGCCCCATTTAACACCGGTTGGGAATCCCGCGCCGCCTCGTCCGCGCAAGCCGGATGCCGTGACTTCCTTGACAACTTCTTCCGGCATCATTTTAAGCGCCTTGGCAAAACCGGAGTAACCGCCTCTTACGATATAATGGTTTATAGCTGTGGGATCAATGATTCCACTGTTCCTCAAGACCACACGAACCTGTTTTTTGATCATCGGCAATTCTTGAAAGGCAGGAATACCATCAATTGCGACCTCTCCAAAAGTACAGAGCGCTAAATCCGGTCGTGGATCACCTTTTAGTATGAAGTCCCTGATAAGCTCCGGCACCATCTTTTCGGCAACCTTTTGGTAAAGCACTCGCCTGCCGTCCGGAACCCCAATCTCGATAAGCGGCTCGGCGTAACACATGCCTAGATCACCAACTTCATGGATATCCGCTTCAATAGACTTGATGGCGAGTTCTTCTTTGAACTTTTCCCATACCTCCAAGGCCCCGGCCGCGCGACCGCACGTTGCCGCACCTATCAGTATTCTCGGCCTTTCAAGTTGGTTGAATTCTTCCCATTCCTCTTTTGCCTTACTTTTTATTTCTTCGAAATTCATTCAAACTCCTCAAGAATCTTTTTTACCTTCCTGGGTGTCATTCTCCCGTAAACTTTGTCGTCTACCACTATCACCGGCGAAAGCGCACAGGAGCCAAAACATGCAACACGCTCAAGGCTGAATTTGAAGTCCGACGTTGTCTCGCCTGGACTAATGCCCAGATACCTGTCGATCTCGTCCATGATTTGTGACCCGCCCCTGACGTAGCACGCCGTTCCGAGACATACGCGTATCACATGATCGCCCGGGCGCGTGAATCTGAATTGAGTATAAAACGTAGCCACGCCGTAAATATAACTCTGTGAGACATCAAGGTATTGTGCGATGCACTCCACCGCGTCTTCGGATATGTATCCAAACTTTTTCTGCACTCCCTGTAAAATCGGTATGAGGCTGTCAAGATGCTGGTCGTAAGTTTGAAGTGTCTCTTGTAATCCTTCTGATATATTCGCCGCCGGTCTTTTCAATATGTATCCTCACATCCTTCCTGTTCTGCGTAAAATCTAAAAAACTGCCTTGCTCATATCAGCCTCAAATCAAGCTGAGATTTCATCATACCAGTCTCCTGTAGCTTCCAAGAGATTGACGGGTTTTGCGGAAAAGCTATAGCTTATAAAAATGCTTACGATTTTTGTCAAGAAAAAAAGGGCGGGTTGAAAGAAGGCAAGTCTTGACGGGCTGTTGCCCAAATATCCAGGAAGTCATATTTAATTGACCGGGAGCGCACCCTTGACCCATCCTTGTAGGCGGGGTCAAGGGGCGCAATATAATTAAATCATTCCTTACCGGGAAGCCCCGCCTTGTAGGCGGGGAGATTCACATCCTGTCCCTTATTTCTGCTTTCATCTTTCTTCCGAGAATCAAGTTCTTCTTTTTTCATATAGATAAGCACGGCCACAATTGCCGCCTGGGTAATCCCCGGTATCCTTTTTGCCTGTCCTATGCAAGCAGGTTCTATCACAGACAGTTTCTTTTTCAGCTCATTGGAAAGACTTGGTATTGCGGAGTAATCCAGTCCCGCAGGTATTTCTTTCTCCTCCATCTCCTTGAACTTTTCGACAGACTCCTTTTGCCGTTTGATATATCCCTCATATTTTATATCGATTTCTATCTGCTTTTTCACCATTTTGTCATGAACTTCCTCCCATCCCTCAAAGGGTTTCAGGTCATCATAGGAAAGCTCAGGCCTTTTGAGCAGCTGATAGAAAGTTGTCGGTTTTTTAATAGGGACAGTCCCCATTTGTGAAAGGATCATGTTCAGGTCTGCACTCGGATAGAGTTTTTTTAATGACAAATTTTTAATCCCAGCTTCCACCTGGCGAACCTTTTCTTTCAGGTCGTTATAGTAATCACTGGAGATCAATCCGAGATCATACCCCTTCCCCATCAACCTTATGGTGGCGTTATCCTCTCTCAGAATGAGACGGTATTCCGCCCGCGATGTAAACATCCGATAGGGTTCATCGACTCCGGTCGTAACAAGATCATCGATGAGTACCCCCATATATGCCTCCGAACGGTCTAAAATAAACGGCTTTCTTCCCTGTATCGCGGCAGCGGCGTTGACCCCGGCCCACATCCCCTGAGCGGCGGCTTCCTCATAACCGGAGGTCCCGTTTATCTGTCCGGCGAGAAACAGACCGTCAACAAGCTTTGTTTCAAGCGTCCGCTTGAGCTGCGTAGGCTGAACATAGTCATATTCTATCGCATAGGCCGAGCGCATCATTTCCGCCTCTTCGAGACCCGGAACGCTGTGGACTATCTTTTCCTGAAGCTCGATGGGGAAGCTGTTTCCCAGACCTTTTGCATAAATCTCTTCCGTCTCAATACCCTCAAACTCAAGAACAACCGGGTGACTTTCTTTGTCCGTAAAGCGTACCACCTTATCTTCGAGGGAAGGACAGTACCGGGCGCTGATGCCCTTGATGGCACCTGAATAAAGAGGGGATTTCTCTATATTATCCCTGATCAGTTTATGCGTTGCAGGCGTCGTGTGGGAAAAATACGAGGGGAGTCTCTCGTCACGCAACGCTTTTGTAGTAAAAGAAAAAGGCTCGGGATCAGGATCACTGTCCTGTCTTTTAAGTACGGAAAAATCGATCGTGGAGGCGCGTAATCTGGGCGGAGTCCCGGTCTTCATACGTCCCATCTCGAAACCCTGTCCCCTGAGAGATTCCGCAAGAGAGATCGATGCTATCTCACCTGCCCGCCCCGCAGACTGACGGGAAGTGCCGATATGTACAAGCCCGTTCAGGAAGGTTCCCGTTGTGATAATAACGGTCTTCCCGCTGTAGAAAAATCCGGTACTGTCTTCAACTCCGATAACCTTATTCTTTTCGATCACCAGCCGATCAACAAGGGCCTGCCGTATTTGGAGGTTTTTCTCTTTTTCAACGACAGCCTTCATAGCCCGTGTGTATAACTGCTTATCGCACTGCACCCGGGAGGACTGGACAGCCGGACCTTTGGAGGAGTTGAGCAGACGAAAATGGACGGCCGTCTTATCGGCTATCTTTCCCATCTCCCCGCCCAGGGCATCAACCTCCTTTACCAGCTGGCCCTTGGCAAGGCCTCCGATAGCCGGATTACATGACATCAACGCAATGGAGTCCAGGTTTATATTGAAAAGGAGGGTTTCGCACCCCATTCTGGCCGCTGCCAGGGCCGCTTCACACCCCGCGTGACCTCCTCCGACAACAATGACATCATAGTTTTTGTTTGAACCCATAGTACGCTCCAAACCTGTGCTGAACTTGTTTCAGTAACCGAAAGGCTTGATCTAAGATCAACAATATAGTAGCATTAAAGAAAAAAATACAATAAAAAAATAGTGATAATATGCCAAAACCTGATTTCTGGAATAATTCCAAAAGATATTATGATTTCAAGAGCTTCTTGATTAACAAATTTGGGTGCAAGGTCTACAAACTGCAGATCGATGCAGGCTTTACCTGCCCAAATCGTGACGGAACGCTCTCAACCGGGGGATGTACATACTGCGACGGCCGTGGTTCACGGTTGAGGCAGAAAGGTCCCCTTCCCTCCGTAGCTGAACAGATACAGCAAAGCAAAGAATATTACAGAACACACAGAAAAGCGGGAAAATTCATCGCCTATTTTCAGACCTTCACAAATACCTACGGTGACTACAAAAACCTCAAGGCGCTCTACGATGAGGCACTCGCACAGGACGATATCGCCGGCCTTGCCGTCGGAACAAGACCTGACTGCATTCCCGATGAGGTAATCAATCTGTTTGAAGAATACGCAGATGATTACCACGTCTGGGTGGAATACGGGCTTCAATCTATTCACGAGAAAACTCTGAAGAGTATCAATCGAGGACACGGCCCTGAAGCATTTCTGGATGCCGTGCGCAGAACCGCCGGAAGAAATATCCACATCTGTACACACATAATTGTAGGACTTCCCGGAGAAACCCGTGACGACATTCTTGAAACGGCAAGAGTTGTTGCCAGTTTGCCTATCAACGGAATCAAGATCCATCTCCTGCTGGCCCTCAAGGGAACGGTTGTCGGGGATCTATACGAAGAGGGCAGGATCAAGATGATGGACAAGGAGGAATATGTCGGCACCGTCTGCGACATTCTTGAGATATTGCCCCCGGAGGTAACAATTCAGAGATTGACGGCTGACGGTTACAAGGATATATATTTAGCGCCGCAGTGGGGGATTAACAAGATGGATGTCCTCAATTCCATTGAAAAAGAACTGGAGAATAGAGACTCTTACCAGGGGGCAAATTTTTGAAGCCACTCCTCTCTTTCACTCCATTGCCGCTTTACCGCATAGATGCTTCTCTTCATGTTTCTCGTAGGTGTTAAAATCTGAAAAATAAATTTATATCTACTATTTTTTTACACCTCACTACAATTTTGTAATTGACAATTGCTTATTTGGGTGATATTAGATCGGCAAGAGGTTACCGATTGCCATATGAACACCACTTTTTATCCCAACAACGTAGAGAAAAAAACCGTCCTCATCTTGGAGATTCTGGGTAATGCAGAAGGACCAATGGGATCTCGATTAATATCAAGATGTCTGAAGGATCAAGGCGTGGAATTGAGCGAAAGGGCCGTCAGATATCATCTCAAGTTGATGGATGAACGTGGGCTCACGAAGTTTATGGGTAAGCATGTTGGCAGAACTATTACGGAATTGGGTATTGAGGAGATCAGCAGTGCCAGAGTACAGGACAAAATAGGATTCGCCATTTCACGGATAGAAAATCTTGCTTTCAGAACAACCTTTGATCCAAAAAAGTGTCAAGGTCTTCTCCCCGTCAATGTCTCTTTTTTCCTTAAAGAACAATTCAAAGAGGCATTGGAAGCTATGGTTCCAGCTTTTAATGCGGGCATTTTCGTTAGCGAACTTGTGGCGTTTGCCGAAGCAGGGAAAAGGCTTGGTGGGATACGTGTCCCGGAAGGCAGGGTCGGATTTGCAACTGTCTGCAGCATTGTGATTAATGGTGTTCTTCTGAAAAGCGGAGTCCCCCTGAACTCCAAGTTCGGAGGTATCCTGCAGTTAAAGGACGGTAAACCCCTGCGCTTCGTTGAGCTCATTTATTATTCGGGCTCTTCTCTCGATCCCTCGGAGGCTTTTATACAGGGAAACATGACGTCAGTCAGGGAGGCATCGGAAAGAGGGGAAGGAAAAATCGCCGCAAACTTCCGAGATTTTCCTGTTCTCTGCCTAAATACCGTTGAGAAATTAACTTCGGAACTGAAGCGGGTCGGAATAGGGGGTGTTCTTACGATCGGTAAGGTAAGCGAGTCGATCTGTCAGATTCCAGTAGATGTGAACAAGGTTGGAATGATCCTCGTGGGAGGACTGAACCTCGTGGCCTGTGCTCAGGAAGCAGGATTCGGTGCGGAAAACTATGCCATGTCCACGGTAATGGATTACGGGGAATTGATTAATTTCCAAAAATTGCGTCATAAAGAATTATCGTAGTTAAATAGGAAGATTTCAGAAGAGAGGTAGTTACTAAAAAATAAGAGGAGAGAAAAAATGCGTGAGTTTATTAAAATGTGCGAGGTACAGAATCCGGGTCAACCGGAGTTTATCCAGGCCGTGTCCGAAGTTGCCGAATCAGTTAAACCTGTTTTAGCAAAACATCCTGAGTATCGTAAGGCAAAGATATTAGAGCGGATGGTTGAACCTGAGCGAACTATTATTTGTCGCGTTTCCTGGCTGGATGATAACGGCGAGGTTCAGGTCAACAGGGGCTATCGTATACAGATGAACAGCGCCATAGGCCCCTACAAAGGGGGATTTCGTTTGCATCCGTCAGTTAATATGAGCATACTCAAGTTTCTCGGCTTTGAGCAGGTGTTTAAAAATGCCCTGACAACCCTTCCTATGGGTGGTGCCAAGGGAGGATCAAATTTTGATCCCAAGGGAAAATCGGATAATGAAGTGATGCGTTTTTGCCAGAGTTTCATGGCCGAGATGTTCAGGCATATCGGTGCGGATACAGATGTTCCGGCAGGCGATATTGGAGTGGGAGGTCGTGAAATAGGATACATGTTCGGTATGTATAAAAAACTGCGGAATGAATTTACCGGAGTTTTGACTGGTAAAGGTCTTGAATGGGGAGGAAGTCTTATTCGCCCTGAGGCTACCGGTTACGGCTGTGTCTATTTTGCCTCCGAAATGCTGGCGACAAAAAATGATACCATGAAGAACAAGCTCTGTTTAGTTTCAGGTTCCGGAAATGTCTCTCAATATACTGTTGAGAAAATTCTGGACCTGGGAGGAAAGGTAGTAACACTTTCCGATTCTTCCGGATACATCTACGATGAGAAGGGAGTAGACAGGGAAAAACTCAATTTTGTCATGCACCTTAAAAATGTCGCACGGGGACGTATCAAAGAATATGCGGACAAGTATCCCGAAGCGGTCTATACCCCTATCGATCCTGCTCTCGATTACAATCCACTCTGGAATCATAAGGCTGATTGTGCTTTTCCTTCTGCCACACAGAATGAAATAAATGGCAAGGATGCGCAGAACCTGGTCAATAATGGTGTCCAGGTAGTGGCCGAAGGCGCGAATATGCCCACGGTTCCTGAGGGAATTGAAGTTTTTCTCGGCAGTAAGATTTTATATGGGCCGGGGAAAGCCGCGAATGCCGGCGGAGTTTCTGTTTCCGGTCTTGAGATGTCCCAGAACAGCATGCGCTTAAGCTGGTCTCGTGAAGAGGTAGATAAACATCTTCATGACATTATGAGAAATATACACAAGGCCTGTGTTGAGGCCTCCGAAGAATACGGCACTCCCGGCAATTACGTAAACGGCGCTAATATAGCCGGTTTTACAAAGGTTGCTAACGCAATGCTGGCTCAGGGAGTAGTTTATTAGTTCTTTTGTCTGGCTGAAAACAATAAGCGGTGGTTTCACATCCGTGATACCACCGCTTTATTTTTCTGATAAACTTGTAAAGAGTGAAATGCCCCGCCTACAAGGTATGGGGCTTGCCAGTGTGCTCCCCGTCAACGGGCATTCCATGTGTGAATCAAAATCTGCCCGCTCAATACTCATTTGTGACTGGCCAGGTATTTTTCCCAGCCACTTTTTCCTATTAATCCGGAAATCCTATCCAGTTCCTCGTCAATAACATCAACCCAGTCTTGAGCCTTACCATTCCAACCCAATTGCGCCAAAAATTTCTGGCGGTATGCAGCATTATCAAAAATACCATGCAGATACACTCCCCGAACATTTCCTTGCTGCCAGCCTAAATCTTCCTCTATATAGGGTTCGGCCAAAGGGCCGGGCCGTGTACACCCATGATGGATTTCGTATCCACGCACCAGGCCGCCGTCAACCAGCCGGACTTCACGTTGAACGGTGATTTTTTCGTGCATCAGGGTAGTCGTAACATCCAGCAATCCTAATCCTTCCTCGGTTCCGCCTTCCAGCTCTTCCGGATCAAGAAGTTCCTTCCCCAGTATCTGCATACCGCCGCAGATGCCCAGGATCGGCAGTCCGTATTGCGCCATACGCATAATTTCCGCGGCAAGACCCGTTTGTCGTAAATACCTGAGACTCTCGACGGTATTTTTACTGCCCGGTAAAAGAATTGCCCTGAAGTGGTCCAACGGCATCATACTATTAACAGGCACAACATTTATGCCGTCTGTATTTATCAGCGAATCAAATTCATCCATGTTGCTTGCATAAGGATACATGATTAAGGCTATATTGATCTTTTTCTGATCAAAGTTTGAACGGTGAGTGAATGAATCCTCTTCGGGCAGTATATGCCTTATCATCGGAAGAATGGCCACTGTCGGGACACCCGTCCTTTCCTGCAGCCAATCCATCGCGTTGCCCAGCAATTTCTCGTTGCCGCGAAACCGGTTCAGCACAAATCCTTTGACAAGATCCTTTTCCTCGGGAGCCATACACGCCCAGGTACCGAGCAGGTGTGCAAATGATCCGCCACGATCAATATCAGAGACAATATAAACGTCTGCCTTGCATTCCAGTGCCACACTCATATTGACGATATCATCTTCCCTGAGGTTGATTTCAGCCGGACTACCAGCACCTTCAATCACCACCTGTTCAAATTCCCGTATCAGGCTCCATAAAGAATCCTGAACGGTAGGCCATAATTTTGCTTTTCGACCCGTCCAGGGCAATCCGGTGATTTCAGGACTGTACTGACCAAGAACGATGACTTGACTGTGTGTATCAGCACTTGGTTTGAGCAATACCGGGTTCATCCGCGCCTGAGGTTCTACTCGCGCAGCAAGCGCCTGTAAATACTGTGCACGTCCAATCTCAAGACGATCGGGCGTGACAGCTGCGTTATTGCTCATATTTTGCGCTTTAAAGGGTGCAACTCTAATCCCTCTGTTAGAGAAATAACGGCACAGTGCTGCAACCAGGAAGGATTTTCCGGAACCACTCGTACATCCCATGATCATGATTGGTGTCCTGGAGACATTCAAATCTGATGACATGGTCGTATTCATACAAAGAACTCAACTTTCTTACTCAGCATTAAATAAAAGAGCAAACATGACTTAATGTTTTTGTGTAATAAAAACCCTCTATTCTTACAGATAGTTACACAACAGTACGAACCGGAACCCCTTCCTGTTCGAGATAGGTCTTGATCTCGCCGACGGTATAATGTTGGTAATGCACCATGGAAGCAATGAGTGCCGCGTCTGCGTTTGCTTCTACAAAAACATTCCTGAGATGCTCGGGCCTGCCGGCGCCCCCCGAGGCAATGACGGGAATGTTCACTGCACCGGATATCAAGAATGTCAATTTCAGTTCGTATCCTTCATTTGTACCATCGGCATCGATCGAGTTGAGACAGATCTCACCGACACCCAGATCCCGGGCCTTTTGTGCCCATTCAACCGCATCGACACCCATAGGTGTCCTGCCGCCGTTTATCCAGACCTCGTATCCCGATGGTATTTCCGCGCTCTTTCCCACTTTTTTTGCATCCATCCCCAATACTATACATTGACTTCCGAAAATCTTCGCCCCTTCGGAAATCAGCTCGGGATTCAAAACGGCAGCCGTATTAACGCTGATCTTTTCAGCCCCGGCTTTCAATACATTATACATGTCGTCAAGTGAACTGATACCGCCGCCCACTGAAAAAGGAATAAAGATGTTTTTTGCCACATCGCTAACCACATCGATTATAATTTTTCTCTTATCCGATGACGCGGTGATGTCATAAAAAACCAGTTCATCTACACCCTGCTTATAATATTCTCTGGCCATCTCAACCGGGTCGCCGATATCGACGTTGCCTTTAAATTTGATCCCTTTTGTTGTTTTGCCTTCTCTTACATCGAGGCAAATGATAATTCTTTTACTGAGCATTGTTAGGCTTTCCCGTCCCATTCACAGAAATTTTGTAATATCCGAAGGCCGTGTCTTCCGCTTTTTTCAGGGTGAAACTGCATTGCGACAACATTTTCTTTTCCGATGATTGATGCAAATTCAACCCCGTATTCAGTCGTTGCCACGATGTCGTTGCGCTGCTCCGGATCGGGATAATATGAATGGACAAAATAGTATTGCGCTCTCTCATCAATACCGGCGAGAACGGGATGCGGACAGACAGCGGAAATATTGTTCCATCCCATGTGAGGAATTTTTAAATCGGTATTACGAAACTTTTTCGCACTGCCCCGTATCACACCGAGACAGGAGACGCTATTTTCTTCGCTCCTGTCGAGGATTATCTGAGCACCAAGGCATATCCCCAGAAACGGAACACCTCCGTCAATGACGTCATATATCACACTGTCGAGATCCGATTTTTTCATGACATCCATCGCAGCACCTGCCGCTCCCACGCCTGGTAATATAACCCTTTCGGCCGACAGTATTTCGGCAGGCCTGTCGGTTATCCGGCATTCCTTACCCAGGTGGATAAGAGCCCTCTCAACGGACGTAAGATTCCCCGCTTTGTAGTCAATTATTGCTATCATGCTCGTTCGATGAATCGGTCTCCGCTAATTTCATCATCTTGCCGACAATCACATCGACACCCTCGCCCAGAAGAAATTCAATAGAAAGGCTGTCAAGGTACGCATCATCCCAGTGAAAGTTATACTCATTAACAAGATTGAAGATTTTATTGAATTTATCTCCGAGAACTTCTTTCTTCTCCGCCGCTGTCAAATCGTCCTTAAATATAACATGAAGGAGCAGGATATGCCTGATCCTGTGGTTTTCACCCAGGACCGGCATGATAATGATCGGAGCTTTATCTAACTTCCCAAGTCCCGCATATATTTCTCCGGTCCTGATGATCGTTCGTTTGGTTCCCAGAAGAGCGCGTTTTTCCTCAACCCGCGATTTCATTTCCGATGAAATTCCGCCTCTTTCACGAATTGATATAATTGTATCTTCTCCCGGGGTTCCGTCAACATCAAGCTTTTCAACATCGTACAGGGTATAGCCACAAATTTTGGATAGTGCCTTCTGGAGCCTTCTTGCAGCGGCTCCATCTTTTGTTGTAAGATTTTCCAGAGAAAAATCAAGATCCTTTAAGAAATCGAATATGATTCCTCTGATCATTTCACCCTTTCTGCTGGTGCCCACTGTAACGGTTTTCGCTTGGTGCCTGATTGCATCGATGGGTCTTGACAACTCATCTATGGCTCTGCCAAGACAGACATCCAGCATGTCGAGAGGAGATGAGGAATTTCTTTTGTCTTTAAATTCTTCCCAGAAGTCCTCCAGCGGCAGTTTTCCGATACTATACTTGAAAAGGAGCGGCATATCTGCGGCAATCTCAGTGCTCAATGAAGAAAAAAATCCCTTATTTTTCCTTGAGTTAAACGCTCTGGCAAAATCCGCTACGATTTTATGAAGTTCAGTATTTGCAATCTTTTCGAAGAGTGTTTCATTCCTGGCATCAAGTTCTCGCACCTCGCGTGATAAGATTTTCCTGAAATTTTTGAAAAATTCCCCCTCTTCATTGATACTGCAAGCCGCGTAATAACCCCATATATGTCCCGCTAACGTATTAAGTATGACCGATGTGGGAAATGTTGACCTGGGTACGTAAATGACCGAATCCGCCACATAATCAAATCTCGTTTCATCTTCGTCGGTGATGACAACAACCGATCCTTCATGAGCTTTAAAGATTGCAACGTCTTTAACTATATCTTCTGCAACAGTTTCGGGGTTACCTGCCGCACAGACGATAATAAGCGGTTCGGAGGAAAGATCTATATGTTTCTTATTTTCCACTATATCGGACGATATGGTCTTGTAACACAGTTCGCTCAACTTTATTCTTATCTCATCTGAGGCAACCTTATTTGAACCGCTCCCAACAACTGCCCAGTATTTTTTTTCTCTTACAACGTCCCATGCCGATTCACGTATTTTTTCCTTAATAGCAATGACTTTGTTCATTTTTTCGGGAACATCCTCGAGGTCGATGAGTTCCCGGGTGATTTGATCATCCGACATCGTACCCGATATCTTTGCAAAATAGAGCGCGAGGATATACCCGGCGATTATCTGAGAGTAAAATGCCTTTGTCGACGCAACGGACATTTCTATATCTCTGCCATCACTGGTATAAAAAACCCCATCGGTCATATGGGTGATATCCGACTGTCGTCGGTTCACGATAGCTATTGAATGTGCCCCCCGTTCTATTGCCATTGCAACCGCTCGATTTGTGTCGGTCGTTGTTCCAGATTGCGTAACCGCAATGACCAGGGCATGATCGAATTTGTCCTGGAGGGAAAATCCGCTTAATTCCGAAGCTGTCCTCGCCTCAATGTGCAAGTCTTGACCCCCTAAATATTTTGAGAGAGCTTCGGCAATTGCGGCGCCGGCTACGGCGGCCGTTCCCTGCCCTATGATATAGATAGTTTTGATGTTGCCGTTTATCATTGCCTCCGACAATGCAGGGGGTACGATATCATTTCCCAGGCTGAAGACAACGTTATCAGTCGCTCCGTCTGGTTTATATCTTATATGATATTTGCCGCGCATAGTCTTTTGCGCGGAAAGGGGTGCTTCGAAAATCTCTTTCAAGAGATAGTGGGGATAGCCCTTTCGATCGATATCGCGCGTGGTAATCTCCGCTTTCGCCACGCAATCATCAGAAATAGGAAGAGCATCTCCGTCGTAATACAGCGCATTGATTCCCTGAATATCTCCCCCGGCTTTTCGATCAAGGACAAAAAATTGTCCTTTCGTCGCCTGATCTCCCGGAACTCTTTCCGATTCACCATTCATCTTGATGAAACGGGATGTTACTTCGATTAGACCGTATAATTCGGAGGAATAAATAAATTGTTCGTCAGAAAGGCCGATATAAAGAGCCTGTCCGCTTCCACGGAGCGCAAGAAATACTTTGTCCGGTTCGAGGTTACTGTTCATGGCGATAGCGTGAGAACCTTCAAAATCATTCAGGGCGTGGCGAAAGGCCTCCTGAAGAGTGTGCCCCGAGGAAAGATACCGCTCGATCTGAAGGGGTACTATCTTGGTATCCGTTGTCACAGTATCGTCTATGAGTGATTGTCCTTCTGTTTCAATCTCGGCCCGTAGTGTGGAGTAATTATCTATATCCCCGTTTAGAGCCGCATTGATTGACCAGTTCCCCTTTCCGTAGTGGGGATAATACTTGAGTGGTAAAGAAGATCCAGGGTCTTCATCGGATACTTTGTCCAGGGTGAAATTATTGATGGGATGACAATTTTCTTCAGTGATGGACCCCACCGATGCCCATCTTGTATGGGCCATATAGGAATCCATTGCAATCGGTTCATTAATAACCGTCTGGAATATCCGATCATTTCGGATTCGGTCTCGCAAATACCTGCCGTTTTCTCCCAGTTCACCGGTTACCGATGCTTTTTTATATGTAAACGATAGAATGACAGGAATGTCCTCTCTGCCATTTTTTGTTACGTGGATAGAACCATCGTAGAGATCACCCGGTTCTACTCTGTTTAGCCATTCGGCATAAAGATTCTTTGTCTGAATATTCTCGATCAAAGTATCGAGATCGTTCACTTCTCTCATTGTAAAAGTAATTTGTATGCCAGCAGAGTCTCTCCCCCTTACCTCCAAATTGTCAATTGCATTTAATAACAGATTGATATTTCTATATTTTCTAAGACTTTCCCGGGGAATATCCGCCTTTTTGTCCGTTCCGGCAAGAAAGAAAAATCCATCAATATTGGCAAGAATGTCCTTTTCGAGGGCCCACGACGCATCTTTTAGACGAATAATCAAATTGCTAATATGTTCCATCTCTCCGGAGGTGAAACCGGATACACGTTTTTCAATCAGATCTTCTTCTTGTTCTATGAAAGCCTTCAGGCTCTCCGAAAGATGAGAAATACTTTGTATGCCGTCATCCGTAAAGAAAACGTGCTCAAATGTTGAATCTTCCTTCAAAATTTTGATGGCATTTTCTAAATTTTTCAGTGTCGCGGGGCCTCCCAGGTAATCATCGGTACTAACCGATTGATTGATCACTTTTTCTACACTGGCCCCCTGAATCACTTTACAATCTCTGGTGATATGATTGATGATGTCATCGTCTCCGGCTTCGGTATCCTGTTTGATCGTAAGGATTCCCGCAAGACCGCACAACAGGGTATCGGGAAGAACGGGAAATAACAGTATCGAACCGGGTGGCACGGTTCGAATATCACGCCCGATATAGATGTTCAGACACTTAAAAAAATGCCATATTCTTGCTGAAATTTTTTTGATGGCTTTTAACATTGTGTAATTTACTCGTTATTTTTTTAATACATTAGAATGGATATCGTAGGCCGAGCGGTACATATCAGCTCATATCTATCCGGTATGGTTGAGAGAGGCCTCAATAAATTTTACAAATAACGGATGAGGCCGTGTGGGCTTTGACTTGAATTCGGGATGAAACTGACATCCGACAAACCACGGATGATTTCCAAGCTCCACCATTTCGATCAGATTGCCATCAGGGGATGTTCCACTAATACGTAAGCCATTCTGAACAAGAATGTCTTTATATTCGTTATTAAATTCGTAACGATGACGATGCCTTTCACTTATTTCTTTCCTTTCGTATGCCTCAAACGCAAAGGTATCCTTTCCCAAAAAACAAGGGTATGCACCCAATCTCATGGTTCCGCCTTTCTCTTTGATATTCCTCTGCTCCGGCAGAAAGTCAATCACCGGATATGCGGTATCCTCATGAAATTCAGTACTGTTCGCCTTTTTCATCTCGCATACATTCCTTGCATATTCAATTACAGCCAACTGCATGCCGAGACAGATACCAAAATATGGTATTCCTTGAACACGGGCATACTTGATAGCCCGGATCATTCCTTCAATCCCTCTTTCCCCGAATCCTCCCGGAACCAGTATCCCCCCGATACCATCAAACTGATCCTTGATTTCCTCCTGTTCCAGCTGTTCCGAATCAATAAAACGAAGGTTCACCTTACAATCATTGCTGATTCCCCCGTGAACGAGAGCCTCGTTTAGGCTTTTATACGAATCTGCCCAATCAACGTATTTGCCAACGATAGCAATTGATACTTCATGGGAGGGGTTTTTTATCCTTTCACCCAGTTTTTCCCATTCACTAAGATGAGGCTGACCGGTCCAGATGTTTAATAAATTTACAATCTTCTGATCTACTCCCTCCTTATGAAAAACAAGGGGAACTTCATATATACTCTCGACATCCTTAGCGGTAAAAACCGCTTCCACCTCAACATTGCAGAAAAGTGAAATCTTTTCCTTGATTTCATCTGTGAGAAAATCTTCTGTCCTGCAAAGTAAAATATCAGGCTGTATACCAATTTCCCTGAGTGCCTTGACGCTGTGTTGAGTCGGTTTTGTTTTGACCTCGCCCGCTGTTTTAATGTAGGGCACCCAGGTCAAATGAATAAAGATGGCATTTTGCTTCCCGACCTCATTGCGAAACTGCCGGATAGCTTCCAGAAAGGGCAAACTCTCTATATCCCCGACAGTGCCGCCTATCTCAACAATCGCAACATCAGAACCTGCGGATGCTTCCCTGATGTAGTCCTTTATCTCATTTGTAATATGGGGAAT
This sequence comes from uncultured Syntrophales bacterium, assembly GCA_964650385.1. Taxonomy (GTDB): domain Bacteria; phylum Desulfobacterota; class Syntrophia; order Syntrophales; family JADFWA01; genus JAUSPI01. The sequence goes on from CAZYTP010000032.1 coordinate 22,748, forward strand.
TACCTGTACCGTCCCTCCCAGATACTCTCCCCTTCTCTCTTTCGATATGACCGAAAAGTAAACCTGCCCCGCAGTCAGATTATTGGCTTTCCCCAGAATAGTTTGGGTGAAACGTTCATAGTGACCCAGATCCAGGTCTGTTTCCGCTCCGTCATCCGTGACAAACACCTCGCCATGCTGGAAAGGATTCATTGTCCCCGGATCAACATTTATGTACGGATCCAGTTTTTGATTTGTGACCCTTAGTCCCCTGCATTCAAGGAGAGCAGCAATCGAAGCTCCTGCCAGTCCTTTACCGAGGGACGAAAGAACTCCGCCCGTGATGAAAATGAATTTCGTTTTTTTCATGAGTCGACTTTAACCTTCAGAATACTTATAAGATTAACTTCACATGTTACGCTACATCTTCACTAATCAATTCTTCCAGAAATTCTGCCTGAATTGCACCTCGCGGGCAAATATTCACACACGTATAACAGAGGGAACACCGCGCGGGATCAATTGTGAAGATCTCCCCGTTCCGTGTAATTGCTTCCTGAGGACAATTGTCGATACATTTATCACAATATATACAGGTACCGCAACTCATACATCGGTCTATATCTTCCTTCTCATCACCGAAATAAATCAATTGCATTCTCCTGGTCGGAACGAGCCGTTTTTCCGGATACACAAACTTCTTACCCGTAAGGTTCGCATCGATTTCCATGGCCGCCAGTCGACCCGAGCCAATCGCGTCGGTAAGAATCCCGGGTTTTACTATATCGCCACATCCGTATACTTTCTTGTCACTGCTTTTAGATGATTTATCGGCCGTAATCATGTACCCTCGTTCATCTATGAAGACAGATTCGGGCAAAAATGACGTATCAGGTACCTCACCGATACTGATGAAGACAACATCGGCCTTTTCAAGCTTTCCATCTGTAAAATATACGTTCTTCGTGTCAAGTTTTTTAACCATTTTCGGCCAGAGTATTTTGGTTCCCCTCTCTTCTGCCAGCATCAGTTCTTTCCCGAAGGCCAGCGGTTTTTGAATATCCACGGCCGTCACCATCCCAGCTCCGAGACGCCAGGCTTCACAGGCTATATCCATACCGACATTACCGGCACCGATTATGACAACGTTTTTATCCGAAAGATCCATCGGTCTCCCCTCGTTAATATCAATGAGAAACTGGAGACCCGAAAGTATCCTTTCACCGCCTTCATACGGTATCTTCTTGGTTACCTGTGCCCCAATGGCAACAACGACGACATCACTTGAATCGTAAATATCCTGAAAAGACTCCCTGTCGATCTTTATACCGAGGTTAAATTCAATCGGAAGTGTTCTGATCCTTTTTATATCTCTATCGAGCAATTCATCGGAGAGACGTTCCTGCGGAATTGCCTTTCTGGCTTTTCCTCCTAGATTCTCCGTAGCATCGTAGACCTTGACCTTATACCCTCTCCGAGAAAGCTGCCATGCCGTCGAAAGTCCCGCAGGTCCGGCACCGATGATCGAAATAGTCTCGTTCTTCTTCCCCTTTATCGTCGGCTTGAATTTTGGATAATATTTCCGGGCAAGCTCCTGTATCGGTATAGGCCCGTCAATCAAGTTCCTGTTACACGCTTCCATGCATGGGGCAGGACATGTAGTACCACACACCGTCGTGCGGAATGGCGAGAACTCATCCATTAAAAGCTGCGCTTCTTTTACTTTTCCGTCTTTTATCAAATTAAAAAATACCGGCGTAGGAATTCCCGTGGGACAGTTGAATGTACAGGGAGGTGTCAGATTGAAATGTTTCGGCTTCTGTGTTTTTATATTCATTCCCGGAGTATATAAACTGGCAAACGGCCGGTGTCCCCGTCTCGTAATTTTTAC
>CAZYTP010000033.1:0-24227 GCA_964650385.1 uncultured Syntrophales bacterium
TCTCAGGAGCCTTTCAGGTCCTCGCAAAAAGCGCAAGAGTTCACTTCTTTACTAAGCAACATCAATGTGCTATTCAAATACGATAAAAAAGAAGGGGGGTATAAAAGCATGGGATTTTTATCGCGCTTGTTCGGATCAAAAAAACAAGATGACCTTATTGTCAATATACCTGGTCCCGGCTTATTTAAGCATGATGTAGTCGGGGAATCAAAATATCAGAAGGAGCTATCCGCAATATGTGGTGGCAAAACAGAGGACGGCCACAAAAAGGTTGTAACTGCCCTGCTGATACATGAAGACACTAATAAATATGACAACAAAGCCATCCTTGTTGCTATTGATGGCAATCCGGTTGGTTATCTTGATAGAGAAAATGCGAGACAATTCAGAAAACTTCTTGCCGATGAAGGCTATGCGGGGGCCGGTGCAACTTGCCAAGCCAAAATAGTCGGTGGCTGGCGGCGTGAGGACGGAGACGAAGGACATTTTGGTGTCAAGCTTGACCTGCCGGTTGTGGAATAAGGTGCCGGGTGGTCTGGGTTTTGTTTTGAAAAGGGGGAGCTATGAAAACAAGCAGACTGATTAAATGTAAAAACTGTGGCCATGAAATCGGCATTGAATCCAGCAAATGCCCTAAATGTGGGTCATGGAATTGGTCGTGGATTAACGTGACGGTAGTTATTGTTATTGTTCTTCTGATACTATTTTTTCTAACAGGCGGCTTCGGTCTGATGTATTAAGAATATGGGATGGAGCAATTAAAGAAAGGGTATAATTAACAGGCTTGAAAGGAGACCGTGGAAGATGTCGCACACAATCAAAGAACTCCGAGAAACAAGTGATGAACAACTTATAATTGACCATGATAAAAAAGCAGACAGTACCGATCCGGGTGTGAATTATTACCTCGATGAATTGCAGCGCAGACAACAAAACAGACAAACCAAAATCATGTTGTGGCTTACTGTTGTGATAACGATATTAACAGCCGCCAATGTCATTACGGTTTTTGCTTCTCTGTTGTGCCGATAAATTCTCTGACTTCATATCGTCCCGGTTTCCCCTCAAAGCTATTCATTTCCGAGAGCTTTGCTTCCATAACCGCTCTGCCAGTTGACCACATAATCGCCCCATCTCCGGTCATCATCCATTTTGAAACTTCGGTGTTCCAAATTCCATAATGTTTCATATTCTGTCTTTCCTTTTCTTGTTTTGAGAAGATGGATCTTTGTTTCTTTTCTGCACCTTTTACGTGACCCCGGACCGTCGTCCTCGGGTAATTAAACATATCTTTGATTTCCCTGTTTGATTTTCACTAATAACAATAATCAAACACTTTTTTAATTCTATAAGTGAGACCAATGCGGTTTCACGGCGCTTTAGATTTCCAGACATTTCGACGGGGGGTGGTATGCTGCTAATATACTTACAAGAATGTATCTCCCCTTCTCGTAGCTCGTCTAACCCTTCGCCTCATAGCATCCGGCTCACTCCCTAATGAATCACACAACATTTCAAAGAAGGGATGGTCAGCAAACAGAAAATCTCGCGCATATGCTTTCGCGGGTGTGTTATCGCCAAAGCGTTTTTCTCGTAGCGCCCCTACTGCATCTTTCAGACAGGCCAACCACAGAAGCAACTCCGGGGAAAGGTTGCTCGGGGTATCGAAAAGAATGTCGTCTGATTCGAGCATGGCCATCCTTTAAAAATGACCGGGGGAGGGACGCCCTTCTCAGGTTCGCACCCGGTCGTGTCTTGCACCATCACTAGCGCCATGGTAGGCGCGCCGCTTCAAGGGCTTACAAGTTCCCCCGGCGGCTGGCTCCGTTGTTTTATGAAAGAGCACACGGTTGCCTCGTGCTCCGGTGAGATATCCCTGGCACCATGGAAATAAAATGCCAAGGCCCCCTCACCACGGGGTAAAGATTTAGCTTGCAGCGATCTTCATAAACTTGATCGCCTGATAGTTTGAGATTCCTGCCGCCAGGCGCTTTGTCGTGTAAAACCGCACATAGCCCTTAGAGGTGTAGGGATCTCTCAAAACCCGAATACCATTGACATGGTCAATAATTCTGTAGGCTTTTTTGAAGTCTCCGAAAGCCACAGGGTAAGCGTCCGCGCCGATATCGGGCATGTTGTCGTCAATCTCAATCGGCTTTCCCAGGAGAATATCAGGGGATCCAGCTTCAAGGCCCGGTCTCCAGATATAATTTCCGTCACCATCCTTGAACTTACGAATAACGGAAAGGGTGGTGTCGTTCATAAGGAAAGTCCCATTTTGACGATAAACCGGCTTTAATGCGTGCTGAAGATCAAAGAGCTTGTCTGCATTATTCAACAGTGAAGCATGCCCGCCAGCAATATAACCGGTTTTGCCATACTCCCAGGACGCGTTTGCCACCATCTTGTCATCGTCCACAATACCCTTCACCTGGCCGACGCCGTTGCCGGTAATGAAGCCTGTGCCTTCGGTCTCGATAAACACATCGGATACCTCTTCAGTAATCCAACTTTCCACGTCAAAATCTGACATGTCCAGAAGCTTCTGAGTCACCGCAGGCATAGCATATATTTCTTGCATCGGCGGACTGAACAGGGTCAAGTCCGGCCCATCGGTTTCAGCCCTTGCCCCTTTCTCAGTCACCCAGCCGCCACCGGCGCCGCCTTTAGAGAGAGGTCGCTTATACTCTCCCTTGCTCGTGACAACGGTCGCAAGCCGCCGCATTGCCACTGCATCGGTTGCTAAATGCTCGATTTCCTTAGCCATTTCCTCGGCGACCAAAAATCCTCCTTCGGTGTCATCAAGGGTGGACAGGGAAGCCTGTATTTCAAGACTTTTCAGCGCCTCCGGGTTGCTACCCTTCCGGATCCAGCCTAAAAACTTCTCTTTGTGTTCCTGGGAAACCGCCGAAACGGAAACCCCGTCACCACGTGAAGAGGATCCACCGCCGGGAAGCCGTTCGCGTCCCAGGACCGTTTCAATAGCATCGCTCTGATCTTTTATTTTTTTCAAATCCGCGTCATACTGGTCAAAACGGTTTTCAAACGTGCCGCGTGTCTCGGCGTGTATATGGCCGATTTCCTTTAACATTTCTTGAACTTCTTTATCTGTATAAGACATAATTAGTATTCCTTTCGTATTGTTTTTTTTGTGTGCTATCGCCCGGCCCGGTTGCTCTCGCGCCCGTGCTTAAAACTTTGCTCTCGCGCCGCTTCGGATCTTCCCGTTCCGCCCGGTCTCCCGGTTCGGACTTTTCGCCGTCATTGCTCTCGCGCCGACAGACGGGCATTTATAAAAAACCCGCTATTGCAGGCCGTTTTTTAAACAAAATCAGTGTAACCTATTCCGTTCGGTATCTTATAAAAGTTCACATCCAATCTAAGTAATTTAAATATCTTCATCATTTGCCCGATTGCCTCTCTTTGCGTATTCAAAAGGGGGTGTTGTCTCGTAATCTTTGACCGCTCAGAGGTAACAGACAGCCCTTCCTCGTGAATAATCCTGTAACATTCGTCCGCTGTGTCCATCGATTCAAGACCTCGTACCAGGAGTGCAATCTGTCCGGGTGCTCTTACTGATTTTCCCGCGTAGAAATTGTATAGCTCTTGCGCCTTGCTGCTCAGGTGTTCGGGGGGTTCTGGAAATGTTTTTTTATCACTCATAATTTTTACCCTCTGTCACTTTTTGGTATTTATTCTAATTTGAGCATTTATTTTGCACTCACAAGGAAATGGGTCAAATCCGATTTCCCGGGTTTTTTTCCTTGAAGAAAATGACGGGCGGGGGGTATCTCTCTGTATTTATTACGCTTTCTCTGCCTGCTCCCGCGTCTTCCTTTCCCTTCGTTCGCTTCAATGTATTTTTCGACCGCTTTTTCGTTCATCGTGCCATTTCATCAAATCGTGAATATTCCCCGTGATAATAAAGCAGACATTCCCCGCCGCTGTTGTACCGGCTCGCCTCAACCCTGACCAAGGTTGCCGGATCATAACTTTCCGTTGCTAGTTCCCCGCCGTTTCCCTTCTTCCTGGCCCGGTGTAAAATTATCAGGTGATCGCAATCGGAAAAGATTGAGGATGAATCTTTCAAATCCATTGCCGTCATAATGCTGCCCGCTTGAATCTTCCGCGGTTGTGCAATCAGGATGATAGGAATTTCTAATTCTTCAGCAAGAAACTTGAAAGCTTGAACGGCAAGCCCGATTTCTTGAACCTGGTTATTGATTGACCGGCAAAGAAAATGTAAATGATCAAAGCATATTAGCTTCAGACCATAGCGCCGAATTGCCGCTTTCAAGGTTTCCATGATCCCGTCAAGTGTCGGCTTCTGATAGCAGTAACCCAAGTAAAGGGGCTTTCCCTTGAAGTCGATTCGCGCCCTTTCGATCTCTGCAAGACCGATCTCTTCTGATTTGTTATGGCATTGCATGGCCTTCTGAACGATCTTCATCGGTCGCATTTCAAGGCAAAAGAAAAGGGAAGGAATATCTTGAAGGGCGTTATGGGTGATGGTCTGCAAGGCAAGGGTTGACTTTCCGATCTTCGGGGGTGCGGATAGAATAATCAGTTCACCCGGCATGAAACCCGTTTTGATTATTCGGTCAACAGCTCCCCAGCCGGTTCTAATCCCGGTCGCCTGGTCCGGTCGTTGCGCTTCCTTTCGATACTTTTTCACACCTTCGGCAAAGGTCATGATCCCGGCAACATCAAATTGACGCGCTTCATTGACCATCTGGGAAAATTCATTATGACCGCCACCGGCCCGGAATAGGTCGTTCACGTCCTGGCCATCCGGTAAGGCCACGTTTAAACAGCGTTCATATCCTAACCGCCGCGCCGCTTCACGGGCTCCCTTCTGTCCCGGTTCATCCTGGTCATAGCAAAGGTATATTTTCTTGACGGCTTGAAGCTGGTCAATCCATGACGGGTCAAACGATCCGGCCCCGGTAGTAACCCCAACAACGTTTTTTATTCCCTGGTCAATCAAGGTCAATGCGTCAAGTTCGCCCTCAGTGATATAGATCTCATCCGGGTGTTTCTCTACAACGTCACCGTTAAAAAGGATTGACCGGCAACCCTTAACGCGCCGGAAGGTCTTTTCCGTGGGGGGCAGTGACCGGCTCTTGATATTTATCAGCTTGTCTTTTTCGTAGTGGGGTATGGTCAACCATCGGCCCCCGTCTCTGTCGATCTGTAAGCCGAGCTTGAAAGCCTTGACGGTCTCAATGCTGATCCCCCTGGCCTCTGTGATGTAACTTACGGCGTTCTGGTCGGTCAAAAGACGCTCATGGGCTTCTATGGCCTTTTTCTCATCCAGCTTGATTGAAGGGGTGTCTTTGTCCTCGAAAGCCTGCCTGACGGTTCCCTGTGGCTTCTGGTTCATGTGTCTGGTCCCTCGCTGTGGTTCATAGTCTCCATAATACTTTTGCAGGGTGATAAGGTTTCCCCGTTCCTGGCATTTATGACAATAGAAAGCGCCTTCATCCTGATCCATGTAAAAATGACCTTTCGGATCCCCGCAAAAGGGGCAGGTTTTCAAGACTGCTTGTCCTGATTGAATCCGGTGTTCAAGCCCCTTGCTCTGAATATATTCAAGTGCCGTCATATGATCTTGACCCCCTGGCTTCGATAATGTTCATCAAGGGCATGGCTCCCTGTTGACTTCATAACCTCCACGCTTGTCATGCCGGCCTCTGGTTTCAGATTTCGGATGATTCCCAAAAGGTACTTTTCATCTTTCCCCTGTTCTGCATATCCCTTTTCAAGATAAGCCCTGGTCCCTGTCATAACCGACTCAACCGGGTATTTATTCCATGACTGCAAAATGGACAGCTTCACACTGTCTGCAATCCGGTTTGATTTTCTGGTTGATGATATGGCTTGAAATGCCTGATTGATGATTTCCTGATCTGAATATCTTTCTTCCAGGGCAGAGATTTCAGAAAGTATTTTTTCAGGGGTTCTTTTATTCTTTAATGCTACTACTTCTTCTTTGTGTTCCTTGCCTGTTACTTGCCTGTCACTTTCGCTGTTACTTTTTTCTTGATTGCCCTGATAACTATACCAATTTATTATAGTAATAATTGAAAAATGGCTGTTACTTTCGATGTTCAGAATTTCGAGTTTTTTTAATTTCAACATTCGCTTCCATACTGTTGAAGGCTTCATATTAAGTTCCTGCGCCGCTGAATCGCGCCCGAATATGAACGATCCCGATATTAGTTTAACTTCAGAAACGCCACGCCCGGTTCGAACTGTGACAAAGGTTTCCTTATAAGCGGCCCGTGCCATGCACCATATAAAGATTTTTAGAAGGCCTTCGTTTTGAAAAACCGCTGAATCGGTAATCTTTCGCCATGTCTTAAAATAGCCCCTGTTCATTGTCGTGGCCCTCTCAACTGGTATGCCTTCGGATCTTCAAACCGGGCAATCAAAAGCCTTTGAAGCTCTTCTTCCGGTAACGGTCCGAGTTGAACTTGACCGCGCTCATCAGCCAACTCACAAAGTAGAAGCAACACGTTTGCCGCTGCCGGGTCTTTCTTATAAATCCGGTCGTACTTCTTCTTAAATTTCCGATTCGGCTTGAAAACCATCTGCTTGACCCTTCTCCCTTATTCCCGCCTGAAAAGCCGCCTGATCCATGCCAAATGTCCGGGGTTCATGATTCGGGTCAAAGCCCGCTCAAGTATCCGCTGGTCGCCATCTGTTTCGGCATTTAAGAGGATCGTTTTCAGGTAACCGGTGGGGGTGAACTCCAGTTGCGCTGTGATCTTCGACGATGATCCGCGCCGGGGTCCTGTCGATTCCGGTATCATTGATCAGACCTCGATACTGTCACGTGTCTGGACAGGATTCTGAAAAAGGAAGGATTCGATATCCTCGGGACGATAAATTACTTTCTTTCCCGCCTTGTAATAACGGGGGCCGGTCCTTTTACATCTGTGGTTTGCCAGGCTGCCTTCACACCCCAAGACGGGGTAGCGCTCTATGGCGTCCTTTGGGGAAAGGGCTCTTAATTCGTTTTTCATAGACCACATCTCCTTTGATATTTTGTTATGGCCTATGATAATTCTTTAACTTGATGGTTACAAAGGACGAAAAGAAAATATATTTGAAGGGTTTTGTCGTGGATTAGTGAGAGACTTACTTATTCAAGGCTGCTTTTATTGCTCTGGATGGATCTGTAAAATATTTTTCACCCATTATTTTGAGTAAATATTGCACTAAGGAATAAAAAGGACCGGCCTCATAGGTTGATGGTTGTCCTATATGTTTGCTGTATATAGCGGCAATCTCTTTTATAAAATTATCATAACCCGCCTTTTTTCTGCCTATAGGCTTATTTTCCGTCTCGTGGATGGTGTCAAGTAACGCTATGAATGTTCTTAAATGAGTAACCGTGTCGTGAGCACTTTTTACTACTGCCGTGATCATTTTGGTTTGTATCGTGTCTTTCTCCTTCAATTGGTCAAGCCTATTATCATTCCAAAAAACAACATGGCCACGCCCGATTTCTTCTAAATGTTTAAGCGCCGCTTTGCAGTCCATTAAAGTGCGGTTTCGGCGTTCTCTAACATCAATTCGATCCGGCTTTTCGTTGAGGTCGTGCTTCATCTCACAGCAAAACGCTAGTTCTATGAGGAACTCTTTGATTGTTTCGGGCGTTGCTTCCTCTCTTAAGATAAAGCGAAATTCCCTTTCATCTTCTTCATTGAAGCGAAACGCCCCCGTTCGTGTCTCAAAGTAATCGGGAAGTTTATATCCTGAAAGTAAACGCTCGACCGTAGGATTTTTTTTCATTGTTTCACCACCTCCACTTCGACAACCTTTGTCCCGTTAAAGGTCGCTTCAATCCCGTTCACTGCATTCTTTTTATGGTCCGGTGAAAGGTGACTGTAGCGCTCAGACATGCTGATTGACTTATGTCCCATCAACTTTGCAATGGTATAAAGAGGGGTTCCTTGAATAGCCAGCCAGGAAGCGAAGGTATGTCGCAGGGAATGAAAAACAACCTTTTGGCGCGTGTCAGTAACTCCCTCATTAAATTTCAAACGATCCGCCACACGGCCGAAGGCGTTTGACACTTCTTTGATTTTTCCACCCTTATTATTGGTGAAAATAAAGGTGCTCATATCTTCCGACATCCGGCGCCGGAGAATGTCTTTCACTGCCTCTGTCATAGGAGCATATCGGGTGTCTTTGTTTTTCGTGTCTCGAAGTGCTATCAGGCCATTTTCAAGATCAATGTCGTGTCCTCTCAAGTTGAAAATTTCACCGGCTCTCGATCCTGTATGAAGTGAGATAAGGGCAATGTCATGGAGTTGTGGGTCTTCCAGCTTTTTGTATTCTTTTTTATTCCAAGGGTTCCGTTCAAGTTCCTTCAATAGCATGCTCGCTTCTTCTACTGACAAGAAACGATCTCGGGCATTCCGGACAGTGGGCATCTTGACCTTTTTAACCGGGTTCGATCCATCATATATGTCCCACTCAAAAGCCTTGTTGTACATGGCGCGGAGAAGGCCCAGGCAATGGGAAACGGTCTTCGGAGATTTCCCCGCCTTCAGCATTTCTTTTTTCATACGTTCAAGGTCAAGGGGTACGATCTCATCAAGGCGTTTCTCATCAAATCGTTTCTTCAGGTGTCGTTCATATCGGCTTTTATCTTCAATTCCGGCCCGGTTCTTGTTCTCGGAAGACCATTTGAGATATTTCTTTGCCAGGGTCTTGAAGCGGACAGCCGCCTTTTTTTCGTGGGGGAGTTCTTCCCCGTGCCGCTTGCTTCGGATTCGTTCAGAGAGAATATCCGCCGCCAGCTTCGGGGTATATCCTTCACTTTTCAATCCGACTTTTTCCCATCTTTTCTTTTTGTCGTGCCGATATGTAATGTCGTATGCAATATCACTTTTTTTATTGTGACCACGACCCACATATTCACGCTCATAAACTCCCTTGTACTTCGTTGCATGGCGTCCCATATTGCCCCCTCTGGTAGCAAACTGTTAGCAGGAAGACAGCCAAAAAACCCAAAGGTCAAAGTGGTGTAAAAAGTTCGTGCTACCACCCTGCTACCACTTGAAATGAAAAGGTGTTATTTTGAATGAACTTAAACCCAACGTTCAAGTACGGTAAGTATCTTAATTATTAAATAGAATTATGTCAAGTGAAAAAGCGTGATAATGGTATCAAAAGAATAAGAAAGGGCTCATAACCCAAAGGTCGTTGGTTCGAATCCAGCCCCCGCTACCAAATATATCAAGAGGTTAGCTAACATGGCTGGCCTCTTTTTTTGTGGGAAAATCATGGGTTGTAACCGTGATGTATTGTCTGTAGTCATCATCACAAAAAAATGTTTCCTGACTACGATTCCCGCGTTGTGTTATGTGATGCGGATATCCGGGAACGACGATTCTTGCTATACGTGCCATAAATTTATAATGTCGTTACTGATACCAATTGTCAATAATTTAGTATTGTGACCCCGGAATTTTCCCCCGGAATTCTCCGAATTCCCCGAATCTCTAAGGATGGGGTAACCCAAAAGCTTTTGAAAAAGACAGGATAACCATTTGGAAGAAAGCGTATATTGATAAATCGTTAGGTTGATGCTTTCAGGAAGATGTGCATGAGTTCGTGAGATGGATAAATGAACCGGTCCGGTTACTGGATATGTGACTTTGAAATCATATATCCTGACTTTGATCTCACTTATCGCTTTCATGAAAATTATGGTGCGGCAGATACGTCTTCTACACGCGGGAATAGGTGATACTGTCTTTTTCAAACTCTTCGATAATTTCGTCAGTCAGAGACGGACGACTTTTTGGCATAATCTCAATAATAGTTTCCGTAGATACCAAATAATCACGCTTCGTGGCAAGTTCCTGTTCAAAGGCAAACTGCGCAACTTGCTGGAAGAGATACTCCATATCAGCCGGTGTAAATTGAGATGTCATCTTTATGATACGGTCAAGATCGATCTCCCCTGTATGAAGCTTGGAGAGGTAGTGTCCCAGAATAGTTTTTCTCTCATCTTCGTTTAAACCACCCACAGGAATAATACAATCAAATCTTCCCGGGCGAAGCAGCGCGGCATCGAGTTGCCTGATATAATTCGTAGCGCAAATGAAGAGTATATTGTTCCCCTGGTTTTTAAGCAGCGGCACCTGTTTGAGAAATTCATTTGTAATAGACTTATCAATTCGGTTTGCCTCGTCACGACTGCTTGCAATCTCTTCGAACTCATCGATAAAGATGACAGTATCCTTCAGGTTTCGTGCCTTTTCCATTATTATACGCAGGTTAGCACCCACCCTTTCGGTTCCGTCAACCATCAGCATGCTTGGAGCAATTTCAATGAACCACCAGGAAAGAACCCCGGCTATTGCTCTGGCAAAATGAGTTTTTCCCGTACCGGGAGGTCCAAAAAAAATAATAGTCTTGGGAGGAACAACCCCATGCTTTGTCGAAAGATCTCGCTCTGTCAACGGAAGTATGATTTTCCTCTGAACTAACTGTTTTGGAGGCTGCGAATCGGAGATGATGTCCCATAATTCTTTTCTGCAGGTCTGAGCCCCCATCTCATTCAAGATGTCCCTCCGTTTATAGGCCAGATATTCCTCACTTGCCTGCTCCACATTTTCGAGAAAATCGGTGCATGCGACCCGCAAGCCAACATCCCGACCAAGCTTTTCAGACATGAGCCATTTATGCTGCAAAATTCTCGGCCATAGGTCAGAGGCAGCATCAGGAGCAAATTTTGTGCCGCTTATCTCAAATATTCTACTCGCACATAACTCGGGTGTTAATGTCTCTGTTAAGTCTTTGTTCATACTCAAAAGATCTTCAGCCATTTCAACTAACCTCCAAGTTCACAATCCTGGAAATAAAAACAAACATTCATCTCCACCTTGTGAGGTCATTACAACCATCATAAAATCGAATTAAGATTATGTATATAGCGACTTATGCTATGCTTTTAACGATCTCCTCCACCAGTCCCGGTTCAGCTATATCTGAGCCTGCGTTCGGAGTGCTCGCTTTTATATTAGCCTTCTGCTGCTTAGCTATTATGCGCTTTGCAACCTTATCCATTTGTTTCTGCTGTCTTGCTTTTTCTTTCGCCCGGTTGGCAAAGTTGTACATGGACTTTCCCATTTTTAAACTCCTCTGATTGTAAATTTGAGCCTTTAGCTTTCAGCCCTTGTCCTCCAGACTCACATAGCTGCCTGCCTGTCCAGATAATCGTTTTCACTGGACAGACTCGCTTCTTTCATTGCCAGGTACTCGTCAAAGTCCTGCATCACGTCGATGATGCCGTCCGGAGTGAATTCGACAATTCTGTTTGCCACGGTGGATACAAACTGATGGTCATGGGAAGTAAAGAGCGCCACCTCCGGAAAGGCCATCAGGGCGTTATTCAAAGAGGTAATTGACTCAAGGTCGAGATGGTTGGTGGGCTCATCCAGAATGAGGACGTTGGCGTCGGAGAGCATCATCTTGGAGAGCATGCAGCGCACCCGTTCGCCACCGGAGAGGACAGAGGTCTTTTTCATCGCCTCCTCTCCGGAAAAAAGCATTTTGCCCAGGAACCCCCGGACAAAACTTTCATTCTCCTGAGGAGGTGCAAACTGGCGCAGCCAGCCGACAAGATCAAACTCCTCATTATTGAAATACGCATTATTCTCTTTCGGGAAATAGGCGTTGCGGATGGTCACTCCCCAGCGGAAGCTTCCTTTGTCCGGCGCAAGCTCCCCGGCCAGAATCTGGAACAGGGTGGTTTTTACAAGGCTGTTAGCCCCGACGAAGGCGATCTTGTCGCCCTTGTTGACAGTGAGGGTGAGATCCTCAAACATGGAAACCCCGTCGATCTCTTTGGAAAGACCTTTGATCTCCAGAACTATGTCACCACAGGGCCGTTCCGGCTTAAAGACGATGTAGGGATATTTTCGGGAGGAAATTGGCATGTTCTCAATAGTGAGTTTCTCAAGCAGCTTCTTCCGTGAGGTGGCCTGCTTGGCCTTGGAGGCGTTGGAACTGAAGCGCCGGATGAATTCCTTGAGCTCCTCCGCCTTGGCCTTGGCCTTCTTGCTCTCGGTCTCCTTCTGGCGGAAATGGAGCTGGCTGGCCTGATACCAGAAGTCATAGTTGCCGGCATAGACCTGGATTTTGCCATAATCGATATCCGCCACATGGGTGCAGACCTGGTTCAGGAAATGGCGGTCATGGGAGACGATGATCACCGTGTTCTGGAATCGGGAGAGAAATTCCTCCACCCAGGTGATGGTCTTCAGGTCCAGCTGGTTGGAGGGCTCGTCCAGAAGCAGGATATCGGGATTGCCGAACAGGGCCTGGGCCAGCAGCACCCGCACCTTATCGCTGCCGTCAAGCTCCTTCATCTTTTTCTGACGCATTTCTTCCGGGATGCCGAGGCCGTTTAACAGCACCGCGGCCTCTGCCTCCGCCTCATAGCCGTTCATTTCACCAAACTTGGCTTCCAGCTCTCCGGAACGGATGCCGTCTTCCTTGGTAAAATCGGCTTTGGAATAGAGGGCCTCACGCTCGGCCATCACCTTGTAGAGCTTCTTATGGCCTAGGATCACGGTATTGAAAACGGTGTGCTCGTCAAAGGCAAACTGGTCTTGGCTGAGCACCGCGATGCGCTCTCCGCGTCCCTTGGTAATCTCGCCCCGATCAGGCTCAAGATGGCCTGCCAGGATCTTCAGAAAGGTGGATTTTCCGGAGCCGTTCGCCCCGATCAGGCCGTAGCAGTTGCCAGGGGTGAACTTGATATTTACGTCCTTGAAGATGACCCTCTTGCCATAAGAGAGAGCAATATTAGATGCGGTTATCATGGTTGTGTCCTTATAAATGCTTTGTGTTGGGCGCAAAAGATACTGCGCTAAAAAAAGATCCCGCAGAATGCGGGGTCACTGCAATGGTCGACTCAGGCAAATCAGTCTAATATTGAGAACGACGCTTCGAACGTTTATCACGGCGGGTTTCCTGCACCTGGTTTACTTTGATCTCTCTTCCCTTGAACATGCTTTTATTTAAGGTTTTTATCACTGTATCTGCTTCTGAATTGTTCGGCATGTCGATAAAACCAAACCCTTTTGATCTTCCTGAATAATGATCCATGATCAACGTGACACTGGTAATCTCACCAAACTCTGAGAAGAGTTCTTTTAATTCACTTTCTTTTACATTATGAGGCAGTTGTCCAACATAAATTTTCATTATCACTCTCCTTAGAATTTTTGCTGCACCACGATTTGCTGCACCACGATTTGCTGCAACTGTATGCGTTGCCAGTCTCCACAACATTAATAAGTTTGTTGGCTTTTAACGCTACACTCTCTATGCAGTTAAGTTGCGTCCTTTACGGTGGCGTATTCCGTCATGTTTGGGCCGACTTGTGCCGTTATTGCCTCGGGCAACCTCAATGGAAACTGTTTTGCCGTTGATTTTAACATGCTGAAAAGCGTCAAGTATTTGGGGTGTAAATCTGCTATCTGCTTCAAGCAGGGCCGTGTTCCGCATAATTTCAATCTTTCCGACTTTAATGCGCCCAACACCAGGAGCACCATTAATCTTTCCAATCAGACCCTGGGGCATAATCCCGTCACGCCGGCCAACATTAAGAAAAAAGCGGGCAAACTTCTGCTTGCGGTTTGAATTGTTAGCAGACTCCCCACCCTGTCGTTCTCTTGTACCCTGCCGTTCTTTTGTGCCCTGCCCTTCTCTTGCACCCTGTCGTTCTCTTGCACCCTGTCGCTCTTTTGTACCCTGCCGTTTTTTCGCCCCATCACTTACATTGAGATCAGGAGCATTTTTGTAATATTCCAAGAATCGATTAAACTCCAAAGAAACAAATCTCTTGATAAGCTCTTCGCGATCCAGAGATCCAAGCTTTTCTGAAATTTCTGCATACAGTGGATCAATCTGGTCGTAGTCCACCTCAACTTTCTTAACGACATCAACCAGGGTAACCAGTTGCTTTTTACAAATCTCCACACCTGAAGGAATACGGCACTGTTTAAACTTCTTTTTGATATTCTTCTCAATTTCGCTGATCTTAAATCGTTCCTTCATATGAACGATAGCAACCGACGTTCCAGTACGTCCGGCCCGGCCGGTACGACCGCTTCTATGGGTATAATTGCCAAGATCGTCAGGAAGATTGTAATTGATCACATGTGTCAGATCATTAACATCCAGCCCACGAGCAGCAACATCGGTTGCCACAAGTATTTGCAGGTTCTTGCAGCGGAATTTCTTCATCACTTGATCGCGCTGGGCCTGGGACAAATCTCCATGCAAAGCATCGGCGTTGTGCCCGTCCTGAATCAATTTATTGGCTACTTCATTGGTCTCCTGCCGAGTACGGCAAAAAATAATTGAATAATTATTGGGGCAATTGTCTACGATTCGCTTCAAAGCAATATAGCGCTCCCTGGCATGAACCATGTAATATTCATGACTCACATTTTCTGCGCCTGCATTGCGTTTACCGATTGTAATCTCAACAGGATCAGACATATACTTACTGGCTATAGCTGCAACTTCTTTCGACATCG
The DNA here is from genome assembly GCA_964650385.1 of uncultured Syntrophales bacterium. Classification (GTDB taxonomy): domain Bacteria; phylum Desulfobacterota; class Syntrophia; order Syntrophales; family JADFWA01; genus JAUSPI01. The sequence goes on from CAZYTP010000033.1 coordinate 14,577, forward strand.
TTGCCGAAAACAACAATGTATTTTTTTCTAAGGGTGTCTGTGCCAGTATGGCGTTTAATTCATCCTGAAAACCCATTTGCAGCATTTCATCAGCTTCATCAAGCACAACATAACGCACACCGGATATGTCAACCTTACCGCGCCTGATTAAGTCATTTAAGCGGCCCGGGGTTGCAACAATAAGCTGGACACCTTTACGCAGGGCTTTAATCTGCTGCTCAATACTTGCACCACCGTAAACTGCTAATATTCTCAATCCCTCAACATGCCGGGAAAAGGCTTCCAAATCTCTGGCTACTTGCACGCAAAGCTCCCGCGTAGGACACAGAACCAACACTTGCGTTTGCCTGTTTTTTGTGTTTGTCATCTGAATCAATGGAAGGCCAAACGCTGCTGTTTTGCCTGTTCCGGTTTGCGCCAGGCCTACCAGATCTACTTGTCGTTCCAGCATTAATGGAATGACTTGTGCCTGAACCGGGGTTGGTTCTTGAAATCCTAAGGATGTTAGCCCTTTAAGGATATCGTTGTTAATGCCAATATCTGCAAATGTATTCATAATATTTGTTCTTTCTATCTAAGGGGTGAGTTGGGAATTGCACAAAAGTGCAGGCCAATTAAAAAAATGCCCTGCAATGTGCGGGACATTCGAAATACCATCTTGAAAATTATTTAAAACTGAACCACATTGGTTGCAGTAGGACATTTCTTCCCTTCAACAACTTCAAAACTAACAGATGCACCTTCGTCAAGAGATTTGTATCTATCAGTTTGAATTGCGGAACAATGGACAAAAATATCCGCTCCATCTTCCTGCTCAATAAAACCAAAACCTTTTGACGCGTTAAACCATTTTACCGTACCTTTGTTCACTTCTAACTGCTCCTTTTTATGCGGCCCTCTATCATAGCCATTTTTATCCCGAAACCGCTAAAAAGAAAAAAACCGCATAATCCTATACAAGAGGATTGCGCGGTTTGATATAGCAGTCTCTCATAACAAAAAAGATAATACCCTACAACGAATTTTACATTTTACTCCATATCCACACAATAAAGCAAGCTGTTTTTTTTCGAACCACCCGACCACACCTCAAGAATGACCTGAAAGATACTGTGGTAATTCCCTTCAGCCCCCGCTACCAAACAATAAAAAGGGGTTACGCTAAATAACGCAACCCCTTTTCTGTTTCTGTCATCCTCGCCCCACAAGTATGGACAGTATGATGCATAGCGGAGAAAAAAGCCTATCGAGTCCCCGGCTTTATTTGCTTGTCTCCATAATCTTCATTAATTCATCAAAAGAGATATTTGCTTCTTTTTTAAAATTCATGAAACTAACGCCAATTTCGAAGATACTTTCTCCGCTTAACACATTGTACCACACAATCTTGGTCGTCAATTCCAGAACCGTTTCCGGCAAGGAAATCTTCAGTTTTAATTCGGGCTTTATATCTGAAACAACTAAATGTCGATTATTCACAGTAAGTTCTTCAGAGTGAAGAAGGGCGCCTCCAACAGAAAAATTTACGACCTTCACATCTATCTGGTCATGAAAATCAGAAAAACATACCTCAAGGAGGGCATCTAAACAAACTACACTCCTTTTACTAGTCCCCCGTTCCTTGCCCTTATAAACAGATTCGCGGCTTATCATACCTCTCTCCCTTTTATAAAATTCAAAATCAACCCAGGGAAAATCCCTTTTCCTTTATAAAGAAATTATCTATGGCATCATGGTAGAATTCCTTCAGATCGTCTTTCAGAAGCATCCCCCACTGCTGACCCATCTGCCGATAGTTGCCGGTCAGTTCTACCACCCTGATCTCACCGGAACGGCACAATTTACCTCCTTCAAATTCCGCTGAGAATATCAATAAATGCTTGCAATAATTGTGCCTGTTGTGGCGCATAGGTGGTCAACAACATTATGAACAAAGTATGCAGACGCTTTATTTACAAGTTGATATGTGTGCCATTTAGGAAATTGACCATGGGGAAATAAAAAATCCCATCTCTCCATTTGAGAAACGGGATTTGTTTATAATCCACCCATACTTCCCTCTTTCTTTGTGATAAAAGGGTTAATCTTGTTTGCTATAACTCCAGTAAATCCGGCACTTACAATACTTGGTTGGAATTCTTTGTCAAGGATTTTCTATATTTGTCGTCTTTAATTGAGAGCCCGAAATTTCAAAATATTCGTTTGCTGTACGTAATAAAATTATCAAAGCAATGATTAAAGATAACTTTATTCTGCCAATTTTTAAAGCGCATAGATACGCTATCTATCGAAAAAGGTAGGGAAAGTTTTCTCTCAATATTTTTAGTTCATCAGGAAATATTTTCTATAATATTAGTCAACTATATGACAATAACTTCTCCCTCTTTATCATCTTCTACTTTCCGTATTTTTTCAGATTATACTTCGCTGCCTTATTGCTGGGATTTACTCCCAGTGTTTTCTCCCAGTATCTAACCGCTTCTTTTCTGTTTCCCGCCGACAGGAATTTCCACGCCAGATCGTTGTATGCCTTGGCAAGGTTAAATATTGCATCCCCGTCTCTGGGATTAATCCTGAGAGTCTTTTTCCACTCCCCGATAGCCTCCTCATAATCACCACGATTATAATATATCCAGCCTGTCTCGTTTATAGCCACGGTATAGGATGGCTTTAGTTCCAGTGCCCTATCGTATTCAAGGAGGGCATTATAAACCATATCAACATTATGGAAGGCCTTTCCCAGACGATAGTGAGTATCAGCTTCTCCCGAATCAGCATCCCGGGCTTTTTTTAGATATTCGATAGCCTTCGCCTGATTATGTCTGAAATTATAGATCGCTCCCAGGTAATAGTAGGCATCTGCATTGTTGGGATCAATCTTTACAATCTCCTGAAACTTTTCAAAGGCATTATTCAAGTCGTTTTGTCTGAGGTGCAGTATTCCGAGCCACAAAAGGGCAAACGTGTTCCGGCGATCTATCTGAACAACCTTTGAAAATTCCTGAAAGGCATCACCAAAAAGTTCCTTCTTTGCATAGAGTATCCCAAGCTGGTTATGGGCGTATTCGTTTCCAGGATCGATCCGGACGGCTGCCTGGAATTTTCCGATAGCCTCATCGAGCTTTCCCTTATAGTGAAAATCAGCCCCCTGGAAGATAAGGTCATTGACATCGACCGCCAGAGCGATGCCACTCCAGCAAAAAAATATCAGAACGGCAAAGATGACACATCTTTTCCTGACTTCTGACTTCTGACTCCTGGCTCCTGATGTATTTCTCATGCCAGCCCCCTCATGACCGCATCAACAATCTTCTCCCGAAATGCAGGCTGTTTGAGCATTGATTCTTCATTAGAATTTGATATAAACCCCGTTTCCAAAAGTATCGACGGCATCTTCGCCGTGCGAAGGACATAGAAATTGGCGCTATGGACACCACGGCTTTTAAGAGGAAGGCCCTGTTTAAAGCGATCCTGAAATCCGCCGGCAAATTTTCCACTCTCACTCCAGTAGAGTTTCCGCTCAAACTGAAACAATATCTCTTCAATATCAATATATCCGGGCTGTTTTTTGAATGGTTTGTCGTATTTTAAAACTGCATTTTCAAGCGCGGCAACCCTGGCCGCCTCTTTGCTGGAAGCCTTTTCGGCACAAAAATACGTTTCCGATCCATGGGCTTCACGGTTTTTATTAGCATTAATATGGATACTGATAAAAAGGTCAGCCTGATACTGATTGGCAATAACGGTACGATCACTAAGTGGAACATAGTAATCTTCGGTGCGTGTCAGGAAAGCTTTAACCTCCCCCCCACTCTGCAACCTTTGATGAAGCTTTTTTGCCAGGTCAAGATTTACATCCTTTTCCTTCAAACCGGTCAATCCCACTGCCCCCGAGTCAAAGCCGCCGTGACCCGCATCTATAACCACACGCTTAACCTGATATTCGAGACCTTCATCTGACCGGAGCCGGCTCAGCATTCGCTTTTCTTCCTCCAGAGCTTTTCTTTCCAGAGGAGTCGGAGGCTTTTTTACCTTCTTCAGCTTCGGAATCGGCTTTTGGGTCATGATCTCTATCATCATCCGTGAATATACATCCTCCGGATTCAGTCGAACTGCCTGTCTGAACGCATCCACCGCCTCCGCCTTGCGGCCAAGACCACGGTACGCACGACCCAGAAGCCCAAATGCCCAGTCACTTTGAGGATCAAGACGCACGGCCTCTTTTAAAACTTTCAGAGCCCCGTCATAGTTGCCGCGCTGGATAAGGTTCTGCCCCTCCAGTGCATAATCGAACGACGTCTTTCCCCACGCCAGAGATGGGAAAATACCAAGAGCCGAAGAAGCAAGTACTCCCTTTCCCAGCAAATTCAGGAATAATCTTCTGTCCATAATTATGCTCCACACATAACATTGAATATGGCGCAGGGCATCAGCCCTGCATTAATCCAGCAGCCCTGAAGGGCTGCACTACATCGCTATACAACCCTACATTAGACCAATAGGCGCCGATGGGTACATCGGCCCTGCAGTTGTGACAGTATACGTATTTTTCAAAGGTCTCCCTGCATACATATAATACGTATAACTCGTACTGTCAACCAGGGATAAGTTCCCATGGGGAACTTCCAATATTTGTCAGGATTGTCCGGTTAAGTTTTTGCATTTTGTTGTTTATCGGATTAAACTTTTCCCATTACCAGCGTGCATTTTACCCTTGCATTTCAGCCATTAAAATGGTTCTAATGTATTATGCAAATTTATATTTTTCTTTTCAGCTCTACTTTCCCCGCGCGTCGCCTGTCCTGTGCTCCATGCCCTATGCTCCATGCCCTATGCGCCCTATGCTTAGCAGCCAGGAAAGTTATTGAATTATTTAAGGACGTCCCCCTTTACATGGCCTATAACAATGATAAGCTTTTCAAAGAAAATTATTAGCATGAAAAAGGGATTCATGAAATTTTTCCAGAAGGAAAATGTTAACATTCTTGTTGTGGACGATGATAAAGGGCTGGCGGATATCCTTGTTGAGTATCTGTCCCAATTGGGCTACAGTGCTACTGCCGCTTATGGTGGCCGTGAAGGTTTGTCCAGGGTTGAAGAGGGGAATTTCCAGATTGTCATCACCGATCTTATGATGCCGGAGTTGGATGGAATGGAACTTCTGGAAACGGTGACGATGCTGGATAGCAGGGCCATAGTTATGGTGATTACTGGTTATGGTACCATTGAGTCTGCTGTGGAGGCCATCAAAAAAGGGGCCTACGACTTTATCCCCAAACCATTCAAGCTGGAAGAGCTGGAAATAATTGTTAAGCGAGCACTGGAGAGGCATTCCCTTTTCAGACAAATTGGTTTGTTTCGCGGGCTGACCCTGGCCCTCATAATTTCGGTACCATTATGGCTGATCCTGGGGATTGTACTGGCATTGGTTTGTAGATAGCTCAGGGGGCATCGGCCCGACTCTGGGGGTCAGGTCTTGCTTTTTGCCATCATACCTCAGTGTATATCCTGACCCCCAAGAGGTACGACATGATGGCAAAAAGCAAGACCTGACCCCCTTTGCGCTACTTGCCGGAAAATGCCTTTTTCTCGGGAGCTTCCAGCCAGGGCTCAATATTGATATTATCTCCCCAGATAACGTTCTTGTCAGGCGGACTGCTGCCCCACCAGTTGTGGCGCGCATCAATCTGTATAGTCGAAAAAACCTGTATGGCCACTATATTATTTATAAAATTGTTGTAGTTAATCTTCGGTCTGGACATCCCGACACATTTTATACCGCCCTCCCCCAGATTACCGCCAATAGTATTGTAAAATATCTTTGGCGCCGCATCGTTTCGACAGTACACACCATTCTGCGCACTGTTGGCTATGTGACAATAGGAGATTTCCGGGACACCGTAGTAAACATCGAACGCGGTAGTGGCATATTCAACAATACAATATTCAAAGAAGCTGTTTACCTCTGTCTTTTTCTCAAAACGTACCGCATTCAGATAATCACCGGCTGAAGGAGTTGCTCCCGATGACGTGAACAAAATCGGACTTTTACTTGTGCCTCTCGCAACCACACCTCCATCTTTCGCTATTATCGAGGTGTTCTGGTCAAATTTAATTACAACACCCGGTTCAATGTAAAGTGTGGCACCTTCATCTACTGCGACACCTTTCACAACTTTGTAAGGACTGTTGGAAAGAATAAGAAATCCATCCGATTTCACGGGTCCGCCCAGGGCCGATGTAAGAATGGGAAGTTTTATCGATTTGCCCTCCGGCCAGGCGCTATTCAAGACTGACCCGATGTTGACCTTCCCTCTAATCCTTTTCAGAATATCAAGGCAGTTAGAACTCCCCCACCAATTGTCACAGGCAGAAACCGCCTCTCCCGACATGGAACCCACCATATCAAAGGGCATGTTATCATAAATATTATTCTCAGTTATCAACAGTTGACTGTTCTGAACCGTAATTCCTGAACCATGATTTTGAATAATCCAGTTATGCTTAACTGCGGGTGAGGCGCCCTGAACTGCTATTCCACCTCCCGTATTACCGCTGATTTTATTTTCAACAATATTCGGCCGTGCCCCGTCTGCTGCAAAAATCCCTGTTTTTGCGTTTTTATGTATCGTGTTTTTGACCAGGTCCGGTTTGGAAAATGCACCCATAACACTGATTCCTGTCATGTTGGCCGTCAGTTCACAGGCCTCAATGCGTGGTGAGGATGATTTACAGGTTATTCCCGTCTTTGCATTTTTAATGCGGGAAAACCGGATCAGATTTTCCTTTTCTTTTGTATTGTTGAAGATTATGCCTTCCCAGGTTCCTCCCTCTACACCGCCAAAGGTAATGAGATGTTTATCATCCCCAAAAGCCTTGAGACGCCCTTCAATCACCAAAGCACCTCCCTTTGACTGTATCTCTGTCCCCGGCTCAATGGTCAGAAGTGTCTTATCCTTAACGATAACCGTATCTTCGATGACATAAGGACTGGCACCGGAGTACCATATTGTATCAACTTCGATGGAACCGGACACCGGAGTCGGCCCCGGAGCCACGGGCATACCGACAATAGCCTCGGTTTTTTCACTTTCGTTTCCTGCTCTGTCTGTTGCTGAAATTTTGTAATAATACTTCTGATAATTAACAAGTTCTGAATCCCGCTGGTGGCTGAACTCTGTTTTGGCCACCTCTTTGAAGCCGGAGAGCGGTGTAGAACTGCGATAAACAAGATATCCTGCCAGGTCAGAGTCGGTGTTTTTGCCCCATTTCAGCAGGACGAAATTATTCCGACCCACGTTTGTCAGGTTTTGGGGCTTCGCCGGCGGCGTGGTGTCCATCGTTACAGCACCTATGGCATCAATCCAGTGGGCTGTATTTCCGGAATCATCGGTCAGATAACCGGTAATAATGGCATTTGTCACATTATCCCCCGGCACGACCTTATAGGTCCCAAGATAACCACCGGATTCAATCTCCACCATGTCAATGCCCTTCTTGTAGCCTCCAATGTCGAAAGAGGCCTGCATGCCGGGGGTGCCCTTGATAACAACCCTGATCTCGTCACCGGCTTTCTTTGGAAGGCCTCTGGTATCCTGGGTAAGTAATGTAATATCAGGGGGACGAAGCGCCTGAGCAATCGTTGGAGCGGGAATAGTCTTCACCATATCCCTGAAGAGGTCATCGCACGCACGCAGAAGCTGAATATCCCTCACATTCATGGCTGTGGCAATTACAGTGGCGATGAAACCTACAGGATTTGCAGAAATACCTCCTTCGTGTATACGGGCCACATGCTGACCACTCCAGAGAAAGTGTCCTGTTTTCGTATCGTACATTTTAATAGCCGCGCCAACGGACACCTGTGAATATACCACTGCGAATATCTTATCAAAATTGGAAATGTCACCCAAAATCACCGCATCCACATTAAGGATTTTCCCCAACTCCTGCGGTGACGTTTTACTGATAATTTCCGGATCTGTAAGTCCGGCCTTCCTCAACAGGCGGTCAACGCGATACAGTTCCACATCCTTATACGGAATCGAGCTGAAGTGATTGTAAAAACCCCTCCTCACAGCTTCAGAACCCTTTTGACTTTTAGACTGGTCAACGAATGGGAGTACCGCTACACTGCGAGGTTTGTGCTTTTCCAGATACGGATCAACTTTATAGGTTCCTTTAAAGGGGGTGATAATCTGGGAAACTATCAGGGTGTCCTTAGTGGCTACCATACAGCCCTGGATGAGGGCAGACAGGAACACGAACAAAACCAGACACGCGAGTCCTTTAAGATGTTTCAACGCCGAGTAGTACATCTTTGTCACCTTCGATGATTTCTCCATGACCTGGATAGATGATTACCGGTTCAATTGTTTCACAGAGATGATTATAAGAATTTAGCATTACTTCTCTGCTCCAGTAAAATCGATTCAACATCCCACGGCCTTTTTCTTTCATGTTTATGATAAGATCACCGCAGATAAGCTCACCGGATTCAACATTATAAAAAGATACGGAATCTTCTGTATGTCCTGGCGTTGCTAAAACTTCCCATTCATCAAAACCGAGGCTGCATCTTGTCTCGCCCTCATGTCCGAAGTATCCTATTCTGTCCTGTTCGCAAGGAAGTTTAACTATATCCCTGAGCAATGGGAGCGGTATGCCGGCAAGACTTCCAAACTTCATATGGGAAAATCTCCTCATGTATCGAGTGCTCGCCACGGATGCCGGCACAAGACCAACAAACCAGTTCTTTATAAGGGATAACTTCCTTTCCCCTTTCAAATAGTCTTCTACAATGTAATTGAACAGTATCTTCGTAGTCGGGGAACACCTGTCAATGAGATAACCTATCCCCCCGATATGATCTATGTGAAAATGTGTTGAGACAATATACCGTATGTCTTTCGTATCCCTGCCGAGCGTACCCGTAACATACTCCACGACATTTTCCGCACTCCCGATACTCCCCACATCTACTGCCATTAAACCATCTCTGCCAACGACTACATAGGTTCTGGCAAAGCCGGAATTTTCGAGTGGATGAACCTTCATTGTTTAAGTGCCTAAAGTTTGAAGTGCCTAAAGTGAACTAAAGTTGAAAAGATTAAATTCCTTAACTTTGATGGTCTCGTAAAAAGCCATAAACTGCGCCATTTGTCATCCTGAATTTATTTCAGGATCTCAGTTACGTCGACTTTAGTTTCACCTTACAATTTAAATTTCTTTATCAATATAATCACTCAATGCCGTCTGCCATGATCTCATCGGCACCTTTGTTTCATTAAAAAACTTTCTACAGCTCAGGACAGAATATCGAGGTCTGACAGCCTTCCTCGCAAGACCGTCAGATTTTATCGGTTCAACTTTAATATCAGTTATACCGGCATATTCAAGTATTTTTACAGCAAACTCATACCAGCTGCCTTCTCCGCTGTTAGTCACATGGAAAATACCTGAATGATCACCCTCAATGAGCGCTTTTACTGCGGAGGCCAGATCCATGGTATAGGTCGGGGAACCTACCTGATCATCTACTACTTCCAGCTTGTTCACACTACTCGCCTTTTTCAGTATCGTCTTTACAAAATTACTTCCATTTTTCCCGTAAAGCCAGGCGGTTCTCAGAAGGATATAATTATCCAGGAT
>CAZYTP010000034.1:0-17722 GCA_964650385.1 uncultured Syntrophales bacterium
AATATTCTGTAAAGGTTTCGTCAAACAACTTTTTTGTACCATTCAATCGTCTTTTTCAGTCCCTCCCTGAAGGAGGTCTTTGCTTTAAAGCCGAATTCCTCGAGGGCCTTTGTGGTATCCAGTTTTCTGCGTGGCTGGCCGTCCGGTTTCGTATCATCCCATACTATTCTACCCTGAAAATCTGTCAGTTCAACAATCAATTCAACCAGCTCTTTGATTGAGATTTCAAAACCGGCACCGATATTAACAGGATCACTTTTGTCGTATTTCTGGGTGGCAAGCGCGATCGCCTCGGCGGCATCCTCCACATATAGAAATTCACGGGTGATTTTTCCTGTTCCCCAGACGATGACGCTTTCCTCATCATTTAACGTTGCATCAACGCATTTTTTTATAAGCGCGGGGATGACATGTGATGATGTGGGGTCAAAATTATCTCCGGGGCCATAGAGATTAACTGGAAGAAGAAAAATGGAATTGAATCCATACTGCTGACGGTAGGTCTGTGATTGTACCAGCATCATTTTTTTGGCGAGACCATACGGTGCGTTTGTTTCCTCGGGATAGCCGTTCCATAGATCATCTTCCTTGAAAGGGACAGGGGTAAATTTGGGATAGGCGCAGATGGTTCCGAGGGATACAAATTTTTCGATGTTACGGAGGTATCCTTCGTGGATGAGTTGTGTGCCCATCATCAGATTTTCATAAAATAAGGAGGCGGGATTTTCCAGATTGAATCCGATACCACCAACTCTTGCCGATAAATGGATGACAATATCTGGTTTCGTATCATCATACATCCGCTTTATGTCGTCAAGATTTAAGAGATTGTATTTCGACGAACCGAACGAAGCGATATGCCGGCACCCTTCATAGGTAAGCTTCTTGATGAGATGCCTGCCTAAGAATCCCTTACCGCCGGTAACGGTAATTCGTTTGGATTTAAGGTCGTAATCTGGAAATTGGAACTCGTCTTTTTTATTCATCGTCCAATACTGTAACCCGCATCAAGAAGGGTTTTTTCTTTGTTTGCCAGTTCCATGTCCGCTGCAATCATCATATCGATCAACTCGTCAAAGCCGACCCTGTGCTCCCATCCCAATTTGTTTTTTGCCCTGGAAGGATCACCGAGCAGGACATCAACCTCCGTTGGCCTGAAATATTTGGGATCTATCTCTACATGTTTTTCATAATTGAGCCCCAATTTCTCAAATACCTTTTCGGCGAATTCACGGACGGAGTGAGTCTTTCCTGTGGCAATTACGTAATCATCCGGTTCATCCTGCTGAAGCATAAGCCACATCGCCCCAACATAATCTCCGGCAAAACCCCAGTCCCTTTTGGCATCAAGATTTCCCAGGTATAGATTATCCTGGAGGCCGCACTTGATCCTTGTGGCTGCGCGGGTAATTTTTCTGGTGACGAATGTTTCCCCCCTTCTGGGTGATTCATGATTGAAGAGGATCCCGTTGCAGGCAAAAATATTGTATGCTTTCCGATAATTCTTTACCATGTGAAAGGAGAAGACCTTGGCAGCGGCATAGGAACTTTGCGGTTCAAAAGGAGTAAGTTCGTTCTGTGGTGGTGGAGCGGCCCCGAACATTTCACTGGATGAGGCCTGATAAAATCTGGTCTTGATACCTGTTTTTCGAATTGCCTCTAAAAGTCGGATGGTTCCCAGGCCTGTTATGTCACCTGTGTATTCAGGCATGTCAAAACTCACTCTGACGTGGCTTTGAGCGCCTAAATGATAGATTTCATCGGGTTTGAGGGTGTTGAGCAGATCGGTTAATTGTCCCGAAACCGAAAGATCTCCATAGTGTAGATACATTCGCGCCTCAGGGTCATGAAAGTCTTTATACAGGTGATCTATGCGGTTTGTGTTGAATGTACTTGCCCTGCGAACAAGACCATGAACTTCATACCCCTTTTCAAGTAAGAGTTCCGCAAGGTATGAGCCGTCCTGTCCGGTAATTCCGGTTATAAAAGCCGTTTTCATTTCAAAACACCTCTGTTTAAGCTCGGATAACAAGTTCTAAATCGGAAGATCGGGTGTCATCCCGACCTTAAACAGCATATAAAATGCCGCCCTACACAACGCTATGTATAGTATCTTTACTGAATTTTGAAATCAAGAAAATAAAAGGGGCATTGCAGAAAAGAACCCTGGTCGTTTCTGAGTGGCAGATATGAAAAAGGTGTTTCAGAAAAAAAAGGGGCACCTTTTCCGGTGCCCCCTTTTTAAGCTTCAACCTACCTTAATCTGGCATAATCTCATGCTTTTTATATGGCAGCTTTACTTCCTTATTCTTGAACAGTTTAAGCGCCCTGCATACTAACGGTCTTGTTTCTACAGGATCTATAACCGTATCCAGATTCAGATTTGCTGCCGGTGCTGTAGGTACCAGGAAGCGGTTTACGTACTCTTTAGTTAACTCATCTTTCTTTGCAACGGGATCTTCCGCTGCCTTTATCGCTTTACGCTCGATAATACCTACTGCGCCCGCCGGTCCCATAACCGCCATCTCACATCCGGGCCATACCATAACAATATCCGCGCCCATGTCCTTGGAGCACATGCCCAGGTAAGAACCTCCATATGCCTTTCTGGTAACCACGGTTATTTCGGGCACTGTTGCTTCAGCATAGGCAAAAAGCATTTTTGCCCCATGCCTGATTATACCCATCCACTCCTGATCTGTTCCCGGCAGATATCCGGGAACATCGACGAGATTTAGAATAGGAATGTTATAGGCATCGCAGAACCTGATAAACCTGGAGCCCTTATCGGAACAGTTGACATCAAGACAGCCCGCCATAACCATAGGATTCTGTGCCAGTATACCTACCGTGTTTCCATCCATTCTGGCTAAAGCACATATCATATTTCTGGCATACTTTTCCTGCCACTCCATAAAGTCCCCGTTGTCTACTAATTCGCCTATCAGCTTTTTCATATTGAATGGACGTGTCGCTTTGTCAGGTACTATCGTTGCCAGCGCCTCTGATGTCCTATCCGCAGGATCACCCGTTTCAACATACGGCGGTTTTTCCTTGACGCTACTCGGGAGGAAGGTGAGAAGCCTTTTTATTTGTTCGATACAGTCATCTTCGCTCTTAGTCAAGAATGTACCGACCCCGCTTTTTCCGCAGTGAACGGCTGCGCCACCGATATCTTCATCTCCGACTTCTTCGCCGGTAACCTTCGTTATCGTTGATGGGTCATTGGCGTACATCTTGGTTATCTTGTCCACTGTGAATACACAGTCCGCTAGGCCCGGGATAGTGGTAATTCCGCCTGGACATGACCCCATAACGGCGCAGATCTGAGGTATGGATCCTGAAAAGAGGGTCATGTTATATACTATATCTCCAAGGCCGCTCAGTGAATCGGGCCCTTCCTTTATCCTCAATCCTTCCGAGTCTATAACATACAGCATGGGACAGCCAACGTTAGCAGCCTCTTTAAGGACTCTCACTATCTTATCTGCGTGTATTTTTCCCAGCGTTCCACCCATGACTGTAGCATCCTGGAAGGCGCCGTAAACAATTTTACCACCGATAGTCCCGTATCCTGTTACTACGCCATCAGCGGGTGGTGCCTCCTTGAATATATCATAATGAGGTGTTACCGATCGGCAGAATTCTCCGATTTCGAAAAAGGACCCGGGGTCAAACAATTTTTCTACCCGTTCCCTTGCCGTATACTTTCCCATGTCATGTTGGAGCTTTACTGCCTCTGCTCCGCCCATTTCACGGATTCTTGCCTGCTCACTTTTTAAATAATCAGACTTTTCTAATGTTAACATCTCTGCGAACGTTTTTTCACTTACCATCTGGAACAACCTCCTTTCTCTTTTTTCAGGTTCTAATGCGGCTTGATGTTATGTTTCTTGTAAGGCAGATCGACAGATTTCTGCTCAAACATATTGAGCGCCTTACATATAAGAGGCCTGGTATCAGCAGCATCTATGATTTCGTCGATGTGTAACTTTGTTGCCGGTACAGCCGGATCTGAGAAGTGATTTCTGTAATCCATCTCATCTCCCCCGATAACACTCACGGCCTGCTCAGGACTTGCGGCCGCCATCTCACATGTTGGCCATACCAAGACTAAATCAGCACCAAGGTTTTTAGAACCGATTAGAGCAGGTCCCCCAAATGCCTTTCTGGTAACAATCGTAATTTTTGGGACGGTAGCTTCGGCGTAAGACTGGATCAGCTTTGCGTTATGTCTTATTATCCCGTCTACCTCCTGTTTCTTTCCGACTGCGTATCCGGATGCATCGACAAAGCTTATAAGGGGTACGTTGTAAGCGTCGCACAGTCTCATGAATTTTGATCCCTTGTCACCGGAGTCTATTGTGATAACACCATTGAGATGCATCGGATTCTGTGCGATTATACCGACTGAATTCCCATTCATTCTGGCGAAAGCGCATATAAGGCTCGGTGCGAAGAGTTCCTGCCATTCAAGGAAGTCCCCATTGTCGACGACTGTTTCAATGATCTTCTTCATATCAAATGGCTCATTCAGACCGTCAGGTATTATCTTTCTCAGCTCCGGTGTGGTTCTGTCCGGTGAATCGCCGGTTTCTACATGGGGAGGCTTCTGCTTGGCGCTACCCGGGAGGAAGCCCAGCAGTTTCTTCAGCTGCCCTATGAATTCATCTTCATCCTGTGCCATAAATGCAGCGTTTCCACTCCGCTCAGAATTAACTCTGGCACCGCCCAGTTCTTCCTTTCCGACGTCCTGTCCCAGAACAGCCTTTATCACGATTGGTCCGGTGATAAACATTTCAGTTTCACCTTCTACCGTGAAGATACAATCCATCAGCGCCGGTGAATAAACGGCTCCCCCAGCACACGGCCCTATTATGCCGCAGAGCTGTGGAACACAGCCGGAATATATACTGTTTGTGTAAAACAGGTCGCCGTAGCCAGCCAGAGAATCAGTTCCCTCCTGTATCCTGGCACCACCGGAGTCGGCGATATACACGATAGGGCAGTTGTTCTGTACAGCCTCACCGGAAACTCTCTTAATCTTTTCCGCGTGTGTCTTTCCAAGTGTTCCACCCCAACATGTGAAGTCCTGAAAGAAAGCATAAACCGGTCTTCCGTCGACGAGTCCGTAGCCTGCCAGTATACCGTCCGCAGGCATATCCTCCAGAGCAACCTTATACATATCGTACGCCAGGCCCGAGGATTTGCAATGCAATCCAATCTCGATAAATGATCCCGGGTCAAACAGTTTGTCTGCTCTTTCCCTTACCGTGTACTTACCCCTGTCATGTTGCCGGTTTATTCCCCTTACACCACCCATCCGTTCCAGGACGGCTTTACGTGCTTCAAAAACTTCGTATTTCTCCTCTGTGGTCAACTCAGGCCATTTTTTGTCTTTATACTTTTCCTTAACTTCGTTATACTTATTTTCTCTTTCAAGAGCCCACTCTTCGGTAGTGGTCCACTTTGCTCCCGTTTCCTCAGCCATAAGACACCTCCTTTTTTATACTTGGTTGAACTTTTGTAAATTCGAGAAAATCTGTCTGATTAGAATAAACCGAGTGGAATAGAGATTCACTCGATGATAATTTGAAAAAGGACTCTTCGATGCATTAAAATTTTTCCGCTCTCAGAGCCCTTTTTTCACCTTATTCTCTTTCCAACTGGGCGATTACAGATTACATCCGGGATAAACCCGTCCGGCCTTGCTTTTACTGCTCAACCGTATAGGCAGGAGCTTCAACCTTCGGTTTGGTCTCACCCATGGGAGGACCTACCACCTTGGCCGGTTTTTTCTTAGGCTTCAGTTTTAGGTAACCTAAAACCAGTTCCTTTTTCATGAGCTGGATTGCCCGGGCTGGGTCAACTCCTTTAGGACATACCTTGGAGCACTCTCCGGCATAATGACAACTGAAAACGCCGTGAGGTGAAGTTACCACCTTGTTTCTATTTTCTTGACCGTCATCGCGGGAATCTACGTTAAATCGATATGCCTGTGTAAGGGGCATCGGCCCAAGATATTCCCGGTCTGTCGCGGTTCCGGGACAGGCAGCCATACAACAGCCGCACTTCATACAATAGGTGAACTGAAAGTATTCTTCGAGTTCTTCGACGGATTGCATGTATTCCCATGTAGGTGTTGTCATCTCTTGGGTATCCGTCCGCTGGAGAAAAGGCATGATGGATGCGTGCTTTTCTAACATCGGCATTAAATCCGGTACCAAGTCTTTAATTACATCAAAGTTGGGAAGTGGCCCAAGGGTTAATGTACTGTCGGTTACATGCAGAACCTGTGTGTTACAGGCCATAGTGGGGGTTCCGTTTATTAACATGGCACAGGAACCACATACGCCCATTCTGCATGAGAAACGGAAGGCAAGAGTTGCATCCTGGTTTTCTTGAATCCAATGCAAACCATCCAGCACGGTCATTCCTTCTTCTACAGGGACGGTAAATTGCTGCCACCGGGGGGCATCATCCTCGTCCGGGTTGAAACGTCTAATATTAAAGGTAATGTTGGTTGCCATTTTTTTATCCTTTCTAAAGTGCTGTTTCTACTGTTCGTACTGCGATAGCGGCAACGGTGCCAACGATGAAAAGAACGATACCTACTATCCATAAGAAGGTGGTCCAGATTCCCTCGGTCTTTTTTCTGGGGCCAAATTCAAATATGATGGTACGTAGCCCGTAAAAACCGTGGTAGAGCGCTGCTGCCAACAAAATAATGTAAGTAACAGTGAAAAAACTAGACTGGCTTCGATGAAGTACATTCTCCCAGGCAAGAGCCGAGCCCCCTGCGGGACTGGCGATTCCTCCAAGGAGGGTATCCAGGTGAATAATCATCATGTGTAAGCCGAGAAAGACAAAAACTACAACCGCCGCACCGATGAAGAATATCCAGGGTCCACTTTTATTCATGAGATAAATCCTCCTTTCTTATTTATGTAGAAAAAGAATGTCGATGCCTCCAGCTAATACGAGGACGCAAACGATTACCATTATTACCATCATCATTGGTCGCTGTACATCTAATGATGATTGGTACGGATAGACCGGCTGTTCTGGTTTTCCTACCATAAATCCCAGTTCGATCAGAATAAGCCGGATACCATTCAAGGCATGAAAGGCGAACGCTGTGAAGACCAGCACTTCACCAATCGTAAAAAGAGGGAATTCCATACCTTTCATGATGATGTCCCACGTCTTCATACCAAAGATTCTGGTAGAGCTTTCGAATATATGGATCGTAAAGAAAAGCAGGATACCTACTCCCGTGATCCGGTGAAGGGTATATAGATAACGTTCTATTCCCCATTTACCGCCTCCTAGCCAACCCCAAAGTTCCAGGTGATTATCGTATCTCTTTTTTTCCATTTTTTTCTCCTCAGTATTTACGTTCTACCGGTAACCATTTGGTGATCGTTACTGGTTTGTAACTAAGTTTTGGCCCGTTTTTCGTATAGGTTATCAGTGTATGTTTGAGCCAGTTTTCATCGTCGCGCTCCGGAAAGTCACGCCGAGAGTGTGCCCCTCTGCTTTCCTCGCGGGCCAGTGCCGCCATCGTCATTCCTTCAGCTACATCTAGGAGGTTTCTTGTCTCGAGGACATTGATCAAATTGGAGTTATATACATGTCCAGTATCTTGAACATGGATGTTAAGGTATCGTTCGTTTAATTCCTTGATCTTTTTGAGTCCTTCCTTCAGCTTGTCTGAATCACGATAAACTCCCATATGATCGCGCATTGTAGACCTGATGGCGGTCTTAATATCATAGGGATTTTCATTTCCTTTTTTCGAGAGCAGGTCTTCGAAAAGACGGGCATATTCTGCATCGACCTTATCTGAAGGCAGATCTGCTAAAGGTGGATCGGTATCCAGATATTTAACTATCTCTTCGCCGTTTATCGCCCCGAACACTAGGCACTCTATGGTGGAATTGCAACCAAGGCGATTGGCGCCGTGGACTGAGTGACATGCAACTTCTCCTGATGTCCAGACGCCCCTCATGGATGTTCCGCTATTTATATCCGACTCAATTCCTCCCATGCTGTAATGGGCAACAGGGCGTACCGGGATCGATTTCTCGATAGGATCGAGTCCGATATAATCCATACATACTTCCCGGATTAAGGGCAGTACATTATTGATCTTGTCTGCCCCTAAGTGAGTAAGGTCCAGATGAAGATAATCCAGCCCCCCAGGTCCCTCAAAGCCTCGACCTTCTAAAATCTCGGTTATCATAGACCGGGAGACGAGATCGCGAGGTCCCAGCTCCATCTTATCCGGGGCATACTTTTCCATGAACCTGTCACCATCTGAGTTTCTCAGATACCCTCCTTCACCACGACAGGCTTCGGTCATAAGGATACCGGAAGGAACAAGACCGGTTGGGTGAAACTGGAGAAATTCTGAATCCTCAAGGTTAATGCCTGCCCGGTAGGCCACAGCATGTCCATCTGCGGTAACAGTCTGAGAAAATGTGGTGAAAATATAAAGATTTCCGAGACCACCGGTAGAGATGACCATTGCCTTGGCCCGCAACACATAAAATTTCCCGGCACACATATCTATGGCCGTAACGCCACAGAAGTCACCATTTTTATCTGTCAAAATGGAGGTAACAAAGAATTCGTCATAACGTGTGAAGTTTCTATACTTCATCATGGAATCATAGAGAGTCTGTACCTCGAAAAAACCGGTCTTGTCCGCGGCCATCGTGGCCCGGGGAAGAGTGGCCCCTCCAAATGGACGCTGTTTGAGTCTACCGTCCTCCCACCGCGACCAAGGCATCCCTAGGTGGTCAAGAAAAAGTATCTCTTTAGGGCATCTTTCCACGAATCGGTCTATCACATCCTGATCCCCCAGGAAGTCTGCGCCCTTGACGGTATCCCAGGCGTGAAGATCAAAGCTGTCACCTTGATCTTCACGAAGTACTGCGTTGCTGCCGCCTTCGGCACATACTGAGTGGGGGCGCTGAATCTGTTGCTTGGAGATAAGGCCCATATTTACCGAGTCCTTAGTTTGCCGGGCAATCTCCAGCGCCGCTCGAAACCCGGCCAGCCCCGTGCCGAAAATCAGGACGTCATGCGTAACCACTTCTACTTTCTTAGTGTATCCCAAATTTACCATATCTTCCATCCCCTCATTAAGATTATAAAGAATTTTCAATAAATCTTTCTTTATTCGTTAAGCACTGAGCAAAAAATGGGAAAAATAATCTTTCTAATGGAACGTTCCATGGGTAAGCTTGTATGAGCTTGCAATGGATGTACTGTGTGGACAAGAAGAAAATTTAAAACTATATAACACAGAATGAGAGCTTTGCAAAACTATTGTTATTTGTCACTTCGACCGAAGGGAGAAATCTTAACGTGATTGAATCACTAAGATTTCCCGTCGTTAACACTTCTCGAAATGACAAAATTCAAAGCTCTCAGAATAGAGTAATAAAATTACTTCATAACCCTCCGCGATTGCAAATGCCGTTGTGTATCCACGAATGAAACGTTCTATTCGTTAGTTAAACTATTCTTTCCGATATTTTTTTGCACCTTCAACATAAAGATCTCCTCCCCTTACGTCGTTGACCACCACTACCGGAAAATCTTCTACCTCTAATTTCCGGAGGGCCTCGGGTCCGAGGTCTTCATAGGCAACAATTTCTGCCTTTTTTATGCTTTTGGCAATAAGGGCACCTGCTCCTCCGGTAGCACCGAAGTATACCGTTTTATGTTTTTTCATAGCCTCGATAACTTCCGGGGCACGGTTTCCCTTACCAATCATTCCTTTCAGCCCCAACTCCATAAGCCTGTAGGCATAGGCATCCATGCGGTAACTGGTTGTGGGACCGGCAGAACCGATTGCCTGTCCGGGTTTGGCAGGCGCTGGCCCGACATAGTAGATTACCTGACCTTTGACATCGATAGGCAGTTCCTTACCCTCATCAAGCAAATCTACTAACCTCTTATGGGCGGCATCCCTCCCGGTGTAGATGGTACCATTCAAGAATACCTTATCCCCAATGTTTAACTTTTCCACATCTTCATCAGAAAGTGGGGTAGTTAATTTTATCTGTTCTGACATTTTTCCCTCCAGCGTTAGTACTTCCCTGAACCACAAATAGGAAGTGTTTTTAGCGCACCATCGCTCAAGTGTTCGCACTTATTATGTAACGAAATGTCATGCTAAAGAGCACTGTCCTATGTAATATAGGGTTTGATTGAGTAATCGTTAAATAACTGCCTCTTTGTGTCTTGCCGCATGGCACTGAATGTTGACCGCTAACGGTAAACTGGCAATGTGGCATGGTTCCATTTCGAATAATACGTCGAGGGAGGTTGTGTTTCCTCCGTATCCCATCGGACCGATTCCGAGCTTGTTGATTCTCTCTAGAACTTCTTCTTCTACCTGTGCCAGTTCCGGATCGGGATTTCTCTCCCCTATCTTTCTCAGCAGTGCCTTTTTGGCTAAAAATGCCGAGCGTTCAAATGTTCCACCCACACCTATACCGATAACCGTGGGAGGACAGGGATTGGAACCGGCTTCTTCCACTCTTTGCACCACAAAATCCTTCACTCCTTCGATGCCCATAGCGGGAGTGAGCATGGTTACCCTGCTCATGTTTTCACTGCCGCCACCTTTAGGGGCGATGGTAATTTTCATCTTATCTCCCGGTACAATCTCGGTATGAATGATGGCCGGGGTATTGTCTCCGGTATTCTTTCGGGTAAAAGGATGACAGGCCGATTTTCTTAAGTAACCATCGGCGTATCCCTGTCTGACCCCTTCATTAACGGCCTCTTTGAAATCACCGCCGACGACGTGAACTTCCTGTCCCAGTTGAATAAAAAGGACGGCAAGTCCGCAATCCTGACAGATAGGGACCAGCTCATCCCGGGCAATCTGTGAGTTCTGCTTCAGTTCTTTTATAACCTCTACGGCTACAGGGGACTCATCCGTTTCGATTGCCCTATCAAAAGCGGCCTCTACATCATCTCCCAGATTGCAGTCGGCGTCAATACAAAGGCCCCTTATAACTTTAATAATCTCATCGCAAGAAATCTCTCTCATCACCTTGCTCCTTTTAGTTTGACATTCCTCTCTCAGGGGATGAAACTTAGTCCATCCCCTGAGGGAACTTAAACCGACTACCAACTAATCCATCTGGTCGATAGCTCTCTTTAATGCATCTTCCAGCATACTGACAGGTGGTTTATCAATAAACCCTTCTTCCATCAAGTTATTATAGATGGCCCTTGATTCATTGATGCCGTCCTCCGTCTTTTTATATACTTCTTCCGCAGTCAGTTTAATTCTGGCTACGCCATCTTCTATTGCCTGCATGGCCACAGCACTTGCTACTGTCGGATAAACCTTTGTCTCCGTCATAAGGGGAGCTATGTTATTGGGATCGATACCCCTGTCCTCTGCGGTTTTAGCAATGGCATGGGCACTGGCGATTGCCATCTCGTCCGTGACTTTAGTCGCCCTGACAAGGAGGGAACCCTTCAGTATTCCCGGGAATCCGAGAGAATTATTCACCTGGTTGGGGAAATCTCCTCTTCCGGTAGCTACAACATAAGCGCCTGCTTCCTTGGCTTCATAGGGGTAAATTTCCGGTACCGGGTTGGAACAGGCGAAAACTATGGATTTATCAGCCATGCCTTTTACCCACTCGCCTTTGATTACACCGGGTCCCGGTGTTGAAAGGGCAATAAGCACATCAGCGCCTTTCATCGCGTCCACTATGTTGTCTACCTTCTTTGGGTTTGTGGCTTCGCAGATTTCCCATTTACGATAGAATCTCTTGTCGGCTTTGATATTATCACGACCCTTGTGGAGACCGCCCTTGGAATCACACATAACTATTCTTTCCGGATCCGCGCCCGCCGCCATAATTAGACGGCAGATGGTGGTATTCGAAGCGCCGGCGCCGAAGAAGGCCATGTTAATATCGCCAATATCTTTACCGGTAACTTTCAGGGCATTGAGGAGACCGGCTAAGGTTATGGAAGCTGTTCCCTGGGCATCATCATGCCACACCGGAATATCACATTCCTCACGCAGTGTATCAAGAACCTTAAAACAATTCGGCTGTGAAATATCCTCAAGATTGACAGCCCCGAAACTGGGTTGAACCATCTTTACAAATTCGATGATCTTATCCGGATCATTTTCACCTTTCTCGTTTTTGCTGTCGACACAGAGAGCTACTGCATCAACACCGCCCAGATACTTCATCAAGAAGGCTTTACCTTCCATGACTCCGAGACCACCGGGAGGTGTGCAGTCTCCATCTCCAAGGACCCTGGTGGAATCGCTGACGACTGCAACTAAATTTCCACGGTTTGTAAGATCATAAGATGTAAGATTGTCATCTCTTATGGTAGTTGAAACCTTGGATACTCCAGGTGTGTACCAGACATTAAACCAGTTGTAACCATAGTAGCCGCATTTCGGAACGGTTATCATTTTACCGGAGTAGAACTTATGTGTCTCATAAGCGAGTTCTTTCAAGAGCAGTGTCTGCGCTCTAGCAACCTGCTCATCTGTATAATCATCAGGAAAGGACTTCCTGAGATTATCTAAATCTAACGTTATCTTACCCATAATTTTCCCCTTTCACGTTTAAAGTTTGCGGTTTTTGATAATACCTTATCTTTCGCACAGCTCGATCATAACTCCGAAAGTCTCTTTCGGGTGAACAAAAGCAATTTTAGCGCCTCCGGCTCCCATCCTCGGCGTTTCATCGATGAGGCGAACACCTTTCGCTTTAAGTGTTTTCAGTGCTTCCTCGATATTTTCAACCCGAAAAGCGACATGTTGCATTCCTTCACCTTTTCTCTCAATATACTTGGCTATTGGTCCGTCAGGGGAGGTAGATTCGAGAAGCTCTATTTCAGTATCCCCAACAGGAAGAAAAGCCACCTTAACGTTCTGCTCTTCAACTGTTTCAACTTCTTCTAATTTTAGTCCCAAGACACCCTCATACAATTTAAGGGCTTCTTCAACACTCTTCACCGCCACTCCGATATGATCGACTTTCAATATTTTCATATAAAACCTCCTTTCTTTCTGTCTCTGTTTTATTTAAAAACAGGACTTATTTGAGCTTTTTTGCCGCTTGTCTATCTCGCCAATTCACTAACGTTCACAGTGGTTCGAACCGGAATATTTCTGATGTCCCCTGTTTTCTCAATTGAGTGAGGAGCTGCACTTATCTATTTGAGCAGACCCCGTTCTTCGAGTATCTTTTTTGCAGTTATTCCGATATCGGCCGGGTTCTTCACTACGGCTATCCCTGCTGCTGTCAGTGCAGCCATTTTTTCAGCGGCGGTTCCTTTTCCTCCGGCGATGATCGCACCGGCGTGACCCATTCGTCTGCCCGGGGGGGCAGTCTGACCGGCGATGAAGGAAACGACCGGTTTTGTCACGTTGTCTTTGATGTACTGAGCGGCTTCTTCCTCTGCGGTTCCCCCGATCTCACCGATCATAACGATAAGATCCGTCTGGGGATCTTTTTCATACAACTCCAGAAGATCTATAAAACCGGAACCTACGATAGGATCACCACCAATGCCGATGGAAGTTGATTGCCCGATTCCCAGAGCGGTCAACTGGTCGATTGCCTCATAGGTCAGTGTTCCGCTTCTGGAGATGACCCCCACATTACCTTTTTTGTGGATAAAATTAGGCATGAAGCCTATTTTTCCCACACCTGGCGTCGTAATGCCGGGGCAATTAGGTCCAATAAGATAAGTTCCGGAACCCTTAAGCACCTTTTTTACCTTGACCATTTCCAGAACTGGAACGCCCTCCGTCAGGGCTACAATGAATTTAATTCCCGCTTCGATGGCCTCCAGGATGGCATCGGGAGTAAAGGCAGCCGGAACAAATATTCCTGAGACGTTAGCCCCTTGTTCTGATACCGATTCACTTACACTATTATAAACAGGGATTCCATCAACATCCATCCCTCCTTTACCGGGAGTCACTCCTGCCACTACGTTGGTTCCAAACTCCACCGCTACACGGGTATGAAAGGTTCCTTCGCCTCCCGTGATACCCTGAATTACTATCCGACTATTTTCATCTAATAGAATACTCACTGTCTTACCTCTCTCTCTATATAAGATTATTACTGTGCTATATTTACCGCCTTTTCGGCTGCCTCATAGAGACCATCAGCAACTTCAAATTTTACAGATGATTCCTGTAGGATTTTTTTACCTTCCGCTTCATTGGTGCCATGAAGTCTTATAACCATCGGAATTGTTAACTCCAGATTACTTGCTGCCTGAACGATTCCATTTGCCAGGCGATCACACCTGAGGATTCCCCCGAAGATGTTGACGAGTATGGCTTTAACACTTTTGTCTGAAGTGAGTATCTTGAATGCGTTTTCTACCTGTTCCGGCGAGGCTCCACCACCTACGTCGAGGAAGTTGGCCGGTTCGCCACCCGCCATTTTTATGAGATCCATGGTGGTCATGGCAAGTCCGGCGCCATTGACCATGCAGCCTACGTTCCCGTCCAGCTTTATGTAATTTACTCCCAGCTTCTTTGCGTCTACCTCAAGGGGATCTTCTTCGTCAACGTCATACAGTGCCTTGATTTCCGGATGACGGAACAGGCCATCATCATCAAAATTTATCTTGGCGTCCAGAGCTACAAGTTGGCCATCCTCGGTAATTACCAGTGGGTTGATCTCCACTAACGAGGAATCCTTTTCCAGCATCAGTCGGTACAGGTTTTGCACGATTTTGGAGCACTGGCCAATAAGGGGTTTATCCAGGCCAAGACCGTAGGCGATTTTCCTTCCCTGATATCCACTGAAACTTCCGGCGGGATGGGCAGCCACTTTTATGATCTTTTCGGGGGTCGCTGCCGCTACTTCCTCAATAGACATTCCACCTTCCTGGGAAGCCATAACTACAGGCGCTTCCGTAGCTCGAGATCGATCGACTACTATTCCCAGATAAAGTTCCTTTTTGATTTTTCCGGCTTTTTCTACCAGGACATTTTTTACTTTTTTGCCCTGCGGACCGGTCTGTGGTGTTACCAGTTGCATGCCGATAATCTCTTTTGCTGCCGCTTCTGCTTCATCGGGAGAGGAAACCAGCTTTATTCCTCCTCCTTTTCCTCTTCCACCGGCATGGATCTGGGCTTTGACAACCACCTTCCCGCCAATTTCGGAAGCGATTTTTTTTGCCTCTTCAGGGGTACTTGCTACTCTTCCTTCAGGGACCGGAATTCCGTACTCCCTCAAGATCTCCTTCGCTTGATACTCATGAATATTCATATTCTATTCCCTTCCTCAAAACTTTTTTAGTATGAACTAGAACCGCAAGGAGTAGCGTAACATAACAACTATAGTTGTGTCAATATTTTTTTTAATTTTGACCCCCGATAAAAGAGGTATTTTAGAAAAAAATGATGCTTTGAAAATATCGATTGCGCAGCTTTATAACGGAGGTATTTTACGCATCTATTTTGTCTGTTCAGACAGGGGTGTTACAAGGCGGATTGGTTGTACTAAATGCTTGACACATTATCAACTCTTTGCTATACATCAATGGATTTTTAATAATCAGTGCTACAGGGGATTGTCATAAAAGGAAACAACTTTTCAAAAGGAGGTAGACTATGATTGATAAGAAGGAATTAGAGCAGGTCAAAAAAGGAAAAGCGAAATGGGAAGCGGGAACGCTCGGGAAGGTCTTGAGTAAAAGAGGCGAGCGGAAAGAGGTCTTCACCAGTATCTCTGGAATCCCCATCGAACGTCTTTATACCCCTGAAGACGTAAAAGATCTGGACTACGAAAAACAGCTTTCCTATCCCGGGGAGTACCCTTTCACACGGGGAGTCCAGCCAACCATGTACCGGGGCAGATTCTGGACCATGCGACAGTATGCCGGTTTCGGTAGTGCCAAAGAGACCAATGCCCGTTACCGTTACCTTTTGGATCAAGGGCAGACGGGCTTGAGCGTAGCCTTTCATCTTCCCACCCAGGCAGGCTATGACAGCGATCATCCTCTTTCAATGGGGGAGGTTGGGAAAGTCGGAGCGGCCATCGATTCAATTGATGATATGAGAGTTTTGTTTTCCGAGATACCCTTGGATAAGGTTACTGTCTCCATGACTGTCAATGCCGCGGCCACAGTGCTTCTGTCCATGTACTTGAGCCTTGCGGAAGAACAGGGTATTCCCTTTGAGAAGATAGGTGGAACGATTCAGAATGACGTCCTGAAGGAGATCATCTGTCGTGGACAGTACATCTATCCTCCCGTACCGACCATGCGTCTTACCACTGACCTGATAACATACTGCCAGAAAAATGTTCCCCGGTGGAATAGCATCAGTATCAGTGGGTATCATATTCGTGAGTCAGGATCCACAGCTGCCCAGGAGATGGCCTTTACCATCGCCGACGGGATTGCCTACACACAGGCATGTATCGACAAGGGCGTGGATGTAGATGACTTTGCTCCGAGACTCAGCTTCTTCTTCAATGTCTTTTCCAATGTCTGTGAAGAAGTAGCCAAATTCAGGGCAGGCAGACGCTACTGGGCCAAGGTAATGAAGGAACGCTTTAAAGCCAAGGATCCCCGCTCCATGATGATGCGTTACCATGTCCAGACCGGTGGAGTTACGCTCACCTCACAACAGCCGCTGAACAATATTGTGCGTGTGGGTCTTCAGACTTACGCCGCGGTTGTAGGAGGATGCCAGTCCCTCCATACTGATTCTTATGATGAAGCCCTGTGTCTCCCGACGCAAGGAGCTGTAACAGTCGCCCTTAGGACCCAGCAGATTGTGGCCGAAGAAAGCGGTGCTTGCCTGACAATTGATCCGTTTGCCGGCTCCTACTATGTGGAAGCCCTGACAGATCAGATCGAGGCTGAAATTGATCAGTACATCAAGAAGATTGATGAAATTGGTGGTACCCTGGTCGCCATAGATGAGGGATACATTCAAAAAGAAATCCAGAACAGCTCTTATAATTTCCAGAAGGAGATCGAATCCGGAGAGAGAGCCTACGTGGGAGTTAACAAATACATCATGGAAGAGCCTCCCCCAACCGGTCTTCTCAAAGTCGATATGTCGCTGGGAGAGATTGAGGCCGCAAAACTGAAGAAACTCCGAGCCGAGCGTGACAATGCTGCATGGCAGAAGGCTCTGGACAATCTGCGTGAAGTCTCTAAGACTGAAGAGAATGTCATGCCAGCGGTTATAGAAGCAGTGAAGGCCAAGGCCACAGTCGGCGAAGTATGTGATGTGTGGCGTGAACTTTTTGGTGAGTATCGACCAAAGGAATTCGTTTAATTTTTGGAGGTAATAAATTATGGCAGATAAAAAGATAAAGATTATTGTGGCGAAACCAGGACTGGACGGACACGATCGTGGTGCGAAGCTCCTTTCCCGGATTTTTGCAGAAGCCGGCATGGAAGTGGTTTACACTGGTTTAAGGCAAACACCGGAGATGATAGTGGAAGCGGCCCTTCAGGAAGATGCTGACGTTGTAGGCCTCAGTAGCCTTTCAGGAGTGCACAACCACTTCTTTCCGAAGGTGATGGAACTTCTCAAGGAAAAGAAACTTGATGACGTCCTGGTGGTAGGCGGAGGGATTATTCCCGAAGAGGATATACCGGGGTTGAAAGATGTAGGAATATCAGAGATCTTCGGACCCGGGACACCGACTCCCACGATTGTCGACTA
>CAZYTP010000034.1:17822-21119 GCA_964650385.1 uncultured Syntrophales bacterium
ATTGTCGACTACATTACAAAGAATGTCCGTTCTTGAGATTAACGGGAAAGATAAATTATGACCATTGATTATGCTGGTGAAATACTCCAGGGATCCCCGCGAGCTGTAGCGCGAGTGATCAGCTGGCTGGAAGATGAAAATGAGCTTGCCCGCCCCTGTATGGAGAGTCTTTATCCACACACAGGGAATGCATACGTTGTGGGCATTACAGGATCACCTGGTACCGGCAAGAGTACACTTACTGACAAACTCACCCGGCATATACGTGAAAAGGGGCTTACTGTAGGGATCATAGCTGTCGATCCCTCAAGCCCCTTTACCGGCGGTGCCATACTTGGAGATCGGGTCCGAATGAGCGAAATTGCACAGGATCCGGGAGTCTTCATCCGGAGTATGGCTACCCGCGGTTTTCTGGGAGGTTTGTCGCAGTCCACAGGTAAGGTGGTTAATGTTCTGGATGCTTCAGGCAAGGACGTGATTATTATTGAGACGGTTGGTGTGGGGCAGGACGAAGTGGAAATCATGCGTATCGCTGATACCACCTGTCTGGTTTTGGCTCCCGGCCTGGGAGACGCGATCCAGAGCATGAAGGCGGGGGTGATGGAGATTGCAGACATTTATGTCATCAACAAATCCGACCGCCAAGGTGCCGATCAGCTTTTTGTAGAGGTGTCCCATCGAGTGAATCAGGACGACCTGATCAGGGCTAAGAGCCGGGACCAGTCGTGGATACCTTCGGTTGTAAAGGCCGCGGCTGTTAATGATGTCGGTGTTACAGATGTTGTGGATGCTGTGTTGTCACATCAGAGTCATCTGAAAAAGGACGGCACCTTTACGGCAAAACGGCGCGAGCGGACTCAGCAACAGACTCTTCAGATGATCCACTACGAAATTTTCAGCCTTCTCCGGAAGCACTTGTCTGAAACCGGCAAAATGGAACAATTGGTAGATGCGATTATGAATCACGAGCAGGATCCTTATAGTATTGTGCAGCAGGTGCTCAGCGAGTGGATCAGAGTACCGGAAGGGTAGTAGGGTAGTAGTAATATACAAACGAAGGAAATAGTTATCTAAAAGACAGATATTAAAAGAGGCGCGCTCATATGAATGCGCCTCTTTTTTTGGAGACCTTTGCATAATCAGCTCTTCGTCATTGCGAGGAGCGAAGCGACGTGGCAATCTTTTACAATTACGGTGAGTTAGAGATTGCTTCACATTCATTCGCAATGACATTATGGGGATTATGCAAACATTTCAAAAAAGGGGTGGCATGTACAAACCATGTGCCGGACCTTGATCCGGTATTGTTTGTCCGTGCCTCTTACTTAAAACTGCGGTGTGTATTCCGGTACGATTTCCTGGAGCTTCTTTTTTATGGCTGTCGCATCATAGGTGTCTGCAACAGCTAAAAGTTCATCAATTTTTGTATTAAGAATATTCTGGTTACATGGCTTTCCTCTAAGAACAAGAACCTTCTCATGATTTGTGGACACGATTCCTTCACCTTCTGTAATCAACTCTTCATAAAGCTTTTCTCCTGGTCGAAGACCGGTGAACTTGATGGGAATGTCACGGTCCGGCTCAAATCCGCTGAGACGAATCAGATCCCGTGCCAGGTCAACTATACGCATCGGTTGTCCCATATCCAGGATAAAAATTTCGTTTCCCTCTCCCATAGCGCCTGCCTGGAGGATTAATTGAGCGGCTTCCGAAATGCTCATGAAGTAGCGAGTTATTTCCGGGTGGGTAACGGTAACGGGGGAACCCATGGAGATCTGTTTCTGGAAGGTGGGAATAACCGATCCGGAACTCCAGAGGACATTTCCGAAGCGAACAGCCATAAAACGGGTCGTAGCTTTATTGTTGACACATTCCACTAACATTTCGGCCACCCGCTTTGTAGCCCCCATTACATTGCTCGGTCGTACCGCCTTGTCGGATGAAACAAGGACAAAGCGTTCCACCTTGTTTTCCAGAGCCGTCTCGACCAGATTTCGTGTGCCTAAGACATTGTTGAATGTTGTCTCCCACGGGTTTAGCTCTTGCAGGGGCACATGCTTGTACGCAGCGGCGTGAAAAACCACATCCGGAGCAAATTCCCGAAATGCCCTGTCTACAGAAGCGCGGTTCTTTATGTCGAGCAAAAATTCCGATGTCGGAATAAACTCGAAACGCCGTTTACACTCCATCACTATCTTGAAGAGATTTTCCTCGCTGAACTCCATAAAGGCTATCGCCCCGGGATGAAAACGGCATACCTGCCTCACTAATTCACCCCCTATGGAGCCTCCGGCCCCTGTGATCAGAATGCGCTTATCTTTAATATACTGGCGAATCTCTTCTTCATCCAGATGTATTTCTTCACGATCCAGCAAGTCCTCCATGTGTACCTTACGAATTGCCATTACTGAAATTTTTCCTTCAATAAGCTCCCCCATTCCCGGCAGGGTGCGAAACTGTTTGCCTGTTTCTTCACACAGTGAAACAATCCTCCGCATCTTTTCACCTCTTACTGAAGGAGTGGCAATCAGTATTTCATCAAATTCCTTCCGGATTTTGTTAATATCGTCCACCGTTCCAAGAACCGGGACTCCATGAATGGTCATTCCCTGCTTGCTAAGGTTATCGTCGAGGAGTCCCACAGGCTCAAATTTGATTGAAGGGGTTTCCCGGATTTCCCTCAGAATCTTCTCCCCTGAATCGCCGGCTCCGATAATCAATAAACTCTTTTTTTTGGTTGATGGATACTTACTGGGCCTCAATGTCCACAATGTTGAGTAGCGATCGGCAATTAAGATTCGAATGGCTACTCGAATTCCCCCAATAAGGAACAGGGTAAGCCCCCAGTCAATAACAAAGACGGAGCGGGAATAACCATGAAAGCGGTACAGAGAAAGGATGGTCAATACGATAACTGCTGAGGAAACGCTGGTGGCAATGACAACGTTTTTCAGATCCACCAGACTCGTATATCTCCACATCCCCCTGTAGAGTCCGAATATAAAAAAACAAATTAGCTTGAAGGGAATTAAAAAAGGTAATGTGATTTTAATTTGTGCCCAGTGATTTAAGGGAAGCTGGCCTTCAAAACGGAGCAGGTATGCTGAAAAATAGGCCATCGTTACGAGGACCGCATCGAGAAGGAGCATCGCATAGAAGTTTTTATTGCGTATAATGTTTCTCATGTCTTTACACTGATCTTAAGATACCCATGTTGTCACCGCAGTGAGCCGAAGCCCTTCGCCCAGCCGAAGTATGCCAAGACCGTTGTATAGAATTCTTCCAGATCTGATAGAT
>CAZYTP010000034.1:21219-23708 GCA_964650385.1 uncultured Syntrophales bacterium
GCCCAGCCGAAGTATGCCAAGACCGTTGTATAGAATTCTTCCAGATCTGATAGATGCTTACTCAGGATAGATTTTAAAATCTTTTCATTAATAGATCGATAGTCATGTACGGCAATATTTCTAAAACCTACCATCCGTTCCATTTTTATGGCCAGTCCTTTATCTATTATCCTATTTTCCAGGAGCAACCGAAAGTTATCCTTGATCGTTTCGGGTAGGCCAAGACTCTCAGACGCAACAATATGAGTTGCCAGATCTATTACTGCCTGCACCGACCTTTGCAGGTTTAATACGAATATATCTTGTTTGTCAATATCATCCAAGCTATCGGGATTACTATCTGTAGTTTCTCTTATCCGTTTTAGGCACCTCTGGACAATGGCAACCTTGGCCATAATTACGTCTTTGTCAGGCATATATTTTACCCCTCAGAACACTGTCTTCCGCTTCCCTTCTCAGGTATTTTAAATCACAGTATTCATTTAAAGTACGAACAAAAAAGTCATTGTATGTTTTATCATCTTTTTTGATCAACATGCCGTATTTCAATACCTGTAACCTTATTATAGGGGAAGCTGTATTCAATGTAAGGAGATCCACTTCTCTTCCAAGATGACTCGATAGCTGATCCTTGAGGTTGTTAACCTCATAAAAATCAGGTAAAAATTCAAACATAATAGCCAAGTCAATATCGCTTTTATCTGTGGCGAAACCTTTTGCAAATGAGCCAAACAAAAAAACCAGCAGAAAATCTTTACGATCAATCAAAGGTAAAAGGGTGCTTCTTAAATTATGAGATTTTTCCATCAGCTCTTCTCATTTCTTCATTTCCCGAAGTATAGTAAATGTGTGAACAATTCGCAATCTCTTTTCCCCGCTTAAACAATTTATATCCACTTTTCTGTTCTCAGTGCACAATCCCTTCTCTCCTCGCGACCTTAATAACTGTCATCCACAATATCTTAAAGTCAAGGGCGAAAGACCTGTTTTTGAGATAATACTCATCAAATTCAACCTTCACAGGAATCGGTAATTCATCCCTTCCATTTACCTGTGCCCAGCCGGTGATTCCCGGGATGAGTTTGTGAATGCCTTTGCCGGTTCTAAGCTCAACCAGATCATCCTGATTATATAAAGCCGGACGGGGCCCCACAAAACTTATGTCACCCTTTAAAATGCTGTACAACTGCGGCAATTCATCCAGACTGAACTTGCGCAAAAAAGACCCGATCGACGTAAGGTAAACATCAGGATTTTTCATGAGATGGGTTGCAACGGCAGGTGTATCAACGCGCATCGTCCGAAACTTGGGCATACTGAAAATCGTATTATTAATCCCCACCCTGTCCGACCAGTACAAAACTGGGCCCTTAGAGGTCAGTCTCACCATCAACCCGACGACAAGAATCGGAATACTCAAAAAACATAATAAAAAAACAGCCGTAGCCAGGTCAAAGATACGCTTCATCAGAATTTATTGCCAGTCTTCCAGATGCAGGTCAACAACTCTTTCAAATTCTTTGGTGTTGTGAGTCACCAATGTCATGTCTCGTGATCGGGCAAGACCTGCTATTAGAAGATCATAAGGTCCTATTGATATCCCTTTCTTTTCAAGTTGTGCACGAATAGCTGCGGCTTCAATAGCAGCGAAACGATCCAGATCAATAATGTTCAATGGCAGAAGGAATTTGTCAAGGGCATTCCCGGAACGTTGCCTGTATTGACTTTTTTCAACCCCATATTGAAGCTCAAAGAGGGTGATTGTGGAAATTGCAACATCCCGTGGTGAATGTTTTCGGAATCGCTCAAGAATTTCGTGTGGGTGTTTTTTTATGAGGTATATGCAAATATTGGTATCAAGCAGATAGCGCATCAAAAAGATTCTCTTTTCTGCATGCAGGGTTGATTACGACCGTCTTTCATAAAATCTTCCGGAAATTCACTGAGCGATTCAAACAACGGGTCCCATGTCGTCTCTATGGGCTCCAGTATAACCTGGTTGCCTTTTTTGAATATTTTTACCTCATTTCCAGGAATTCTGAATTCCTTGGGTAGTCTTACTGCTTGAGAACTCCCATTCTGAAATAACTTTGCTGTTTCCACTTTATCACCTCTACATATCATATATATTTTTAGTATATACACCGATGGTCTTAAAATCAACCTTTATTTCCCATTCCGAAAGGCGGATCGGCTTTCGCTATTTCCGTTATTTCATTGGGGTAATCTGTAAAAATCCGCAAGCTCCGCTGATTTTGTCCATGCTTTTGTGATAAAGTGCCGTTCCCACATTCTTCCTTCTCGTTTCCGAGTCCACGCTTGTCGTTCCCGCCTCCCCCTTTGTCATTTCCGCCTCCCCCTTGTCATTCCCGCGAAAGCGGGAATCCACCCCATATTCATTATCTTTTAATCTGCGGTAATCTGTGCCCGCCCCCTTTTCCCTTTCTTAAAATTTGGCTTGACTGACAAGAAAGCAACATCTATAATTG
>CAZYTP010000035.1:0-23471 GCA_964650385.1 uncultured Syntrophales bacterium
GTATCGTTCGTTCTTATATCCAACCATCGAGTCGAGGGTGTTGACCGCCTTATAGACCATGGCAAGGGGAGGGCCGCCGAGGGCCAGGTAAAACATAGGCGCCACAATGCCATCGGAGAGATTTTCCGACACCGTTTCAATGACAGCCCGAAGAATCTCTTTCTCATCGAGGTTTCCCGTATCTCTTCCCACAATCATGGAGAGATTCCTTCGTGCCTCTTCTATATTCCCACGGTTTAAGGAATCCATAACGGCCTTGCTTTCATCGTAAAGAGACCGTGTTGCCAGTGTAAGAGAGGCGATCAGAACCGATATAATCATACCGAACCAAAAGTTTATAAAGAAACTTCCTTCCACTATCGCCAGCGTGACACAATAGGCAGAAATGACAACGGCAAACCACAGGATAATTCCGCCTTTCTTTTTATCTATAAATCGCTGTCCTCCTCCCCCGCAGATCCTGCTTTCCAAAAAGCTTATGAGCTTCCCTATCATCACCACGGGATGCGGCAGCCAGCGAGGATCTCCGACGACGATGTCTACTATATATGCTCCAAGGAAAGATACTGGCGTCATTGTAGTTCACATTCCGATATATCAAGATAGCAGTGCTGATCCCTGGTCACCTTTTCAGACTTCAAGATTTTTATTCTTTTTTTGAATATGGGGCCCGATACCACCAGCGTATGATATTCACCGCCCTCTCCGGACATATCGACTCCCTCAACTT
Source organism: uncultured Syntrophales bacterium (assembly GCA_964650385.1). GTDB lineage: Bacteria > Desulfobacterota > Syntrophia > Syntrophales > JADFWA01 > JAUSPI01. Next base: position 731 of record CAZYTP010000035.1, read on the forward strand.
TTGAAATATCCCTGATGAAATCACGATCAATTCTGCGCCCCAGCCACTCAAGCCCCAACAAATCTTTTTTGGTCGCCACAACAATGGTTTCGAACCCGGCTTCTATTAACTCTTCTATCAGGTCTTTCCTCTTCTTTTCCCCCCACAGGGGCAGGACAGCCTCCATCCCCGATTCTTTACTGACCCTTTCCACCCATTCCCTGTGCTCTTCGAGGTCGATATCTCCGAAGATTCCTGCCTCAACCCCCTTATCTTTCAGGCCGGCAAGGGCCTTTTTAAACTCTTCTTCGTAAGTTTCCCATGAGCTTTTTGGCTGGACAATATGAAGCCCCATCGCCTGAGACTGCATTCGCAGGATACTCGTTCTGATACCGTGGGATCGGGAGACTTTACCATCTTCGGCTACCATGTTTAAGAGATAAGTAACCTGAAACTTTTTCATCACCCTGTAATAAGAAAGCGCGGCATCCTTTCCACCGCTCCAGGAAACAAAAGCATTTACTTTATTGTTCTCCACTCCAAAACCTCCCTGCAGACTTTACAATGAAAGACCCTCCGGCTCATTCCCGCATCGCAACATTTGCACGCTATCTGTTCATAATCTCGATAGATTCCCCTTTTTTCACTTTGCAATCGCAGGCATTGCAGAAAAGACGCCAAGCAAGATCAATATAACACCAGACAGGCACTGGAATAACATCCTGTATTGAGGCACGTCGGTTTTGATTTTCTTAGAAAACAAACCTGCAACAACGGATATAACTACAAGGGGAGAAACCGCTGTGCCGATACCGAAAAGGGCCATCATGACACTGCTTGAAATTGCCGAAGGCATATGTAAACTGTAAACTAACAGGCCCAGCATCGGGGGACAAGGGATTAAGGCAAAGGTCATCCCGACAACAAACAGGTGAATCGTTGGATTAGTAATGATATGCCGAGGGATAAAACGACATTCCCCCGTTTTTTCATTTGATTTTATGCAATTCCCGCTGACAGGACGGATAAACATCAATAAGCCCACCGAAATCAACGCTGTGCTGTAGACCAACGAAATATATTTAAAGCCGGCTTCCCTAACAACAAGTTCTACGCCAATATAACCTGAAGCAAAGCCCAAGACAGCATACATAAATACCCTTCCAACAGTAAAGGCTGAAAAAGACTTGAGCCCCCCTGAAAAACCTTCCGTTGCGCCCATTATATAAGTACTTAGAAATGGAGCACATCCTGCCGTGCAGTAACTTACTCCCGCAAGGACACCGGTGAGTAGAGCTGTAGTATAGGGTATTGTCAATTGTGTAACCATATAATCCGAATCACCTTTTATACATAATTATAAGGCTTTCCTGTCAATCTGTTTTCAGACGTGCTTCCGGCTGAGGCTTATTAGAATTACCGGCAATCAGGGCCGCCCCAATGGCGCCATTGAGTTGAGGATTGCAGGCAACATATACATCCATCATCAGTTCATCCTCAAACGCAGAAACAAGACCGGGATTAAGCCCGCCGCCGCCTGCCAGAAGTATATCGGATTCCAATCCCGCCTTTCTTGCCATCTCGGAAATTCGTTTTGCCAGCGACCTGTGAACACCGGCAATGATATCCATTGGCTTCTTTCCGCGAGCAAGTAGAGAGATGACCTCGGATTCAGCAAATACTACACAGGTACTGTTAATCCGACACGGCGACTTTGACTTAAGCGAAAGGGGGCCGATTTCCACAACTGAAAGTTCAAGAACACGGGCCAAAGCCTCCAAAAAACGCCCCGTGCCCGCAGCACATTTATCATTCATAACAAAATTTTTTACTTCCCCTTTTTCGCTAATAACGATAACTTTACTATCCTGTCCACCGATGTCGATTATAGTTCGAACCTTTTCACCTTCGGGCGCTGTCCATAAGGCGCCGGCGGCATGGGCCTTTATTTCCGTTATATTTTCATGGGCAACGTCAATTTGTCTCCGGCTATAACCCGTCGACATGACAGTATTAATGTCCTCAAAACAGATTCCGTCATCCCGGCATATTTCATTGAGCAAAATCTTTGCCGTATTCCGGACATCTATACCTGTGGGAGCAATTTTATACCCATGAATTTTCTTATCGCTATCGATAAGAACTGCTTTAACGTATGTTGAACCGGCATCAATACCTGCATACCATTTCATATTATAATCCTCTTTTAAGTCTTTGTCTTCTTAGTTACAAGCATTTCCACGAATGCCTCGATACGGGTTCTGAGTTGTTCTATATCTTCAGGATTATAATCCGTTTCGATTCGAAGTACGGGGATATCTTTTTCTTTTAGGGTTTTTTCTACACGAATCAATTCGAAATCATAAATGACACATCCTTTAAGTACATGATAAATAATCCCGTCAACCCCGAATTCTTCAGACATCTGCAGTAGCCGGTAAAGCCTGTCTTCGTTGGGCGCAAACGACGGGCAAACACAGGGCATGAGATACCTGGCGGCAATCCCCGTCATCATTCCCGTCATGGTTTTTTCAGTTACACCTACCGGATCATAAAGATAACGATCTCCTGTACATGACTCATCGGCAACGATTACGGCGCCCATCTCCTCAATAAGGAAGGGTATTTTCCAGTTTGGAAAAACCGAAGGACAACCTGCCAGCAGTATGCGGGGTATATCCTTTTTACAAACACTGAACCCATTCCTGCACCTCGTTTCCAACTCATCATTTAACCTGGAAATAGCCTTTGTCCACTCAGGAGCGGTATCATAACAATAAGCATTGAAGACAAGTGCGGCTTCTCGCCCGGAAACTACCGGCATGGGCGATTTCCTGATTTCATAAAGCCTTCTGGCTTCGTATTGAGCCCTTCCAATCACTCGGATAGAAGCATCCAATTCCTTTCGCCCGATCTTGCTGCCGATAAAGCCTCTGCCCGTATATTTTTCGATATTCCTTTTTAATCCATACAGCTGCTGAAGCCACTTTCTTTTGGAGTCCTCATTATCCTTGATATGCGGAACTTCGAGCATCCAGACTTCTTTGTGACGGGAAAGTTCCTCTCCCATTTTTCGTTTTGCGTCACAGGTAGTGGGAACGATAAGAACATCGCATATCTCGCAGGGAGAAGGATAACCCATATACATTGAACCTACGGATGCCTTTACCACCGGACATGTATCACGGGGCACATGTTCATCGCCGACACAGGATGCCTCATAGCTGCCTCCTGAAAATCGAACGGGTATCGCGCCCGCCGCATAGATGATCTCTTCGGGAACCATCATACAGTATATCCCGATTATCTTTTTGTTATCGGCATATTGCATGAAACGCTCCGCCCACCGATTCCTTACAAAAACATCTCGCATGAGATCGATAAAATAATCCAGATTATTCGGACGATCAGGATTTTCCTCCAATTCGGTAAGAACCATCTCCGAAGACCTGGCAATTCCGCGGGCAAAACGATCAATTCGTCCCTGCAATTGATTTCTGTCTGTTCTTCCTTTAATCTCTTTATTCATCATGATTTTTCTTTATCGGAATATTATATTTCCTCTGGAAAAACCCCTTGTTTGTAGACCTGTAGACAGTCTTACCTAAAAAATCCGCACGCAATACCCCGTCTTCAGGACAATCTTCAATACAGCGTAAACACAGTATACAATCACCAAAAGTCACATCCTCTTTTTCGCGTTCTTTGAATACCTGTTTTATTTCCACGGGACAAACATTATAACAGACTTCACACATGGTGCATTTCTGACAGTCCTTCTTGAGTTTGATGAAGCTGATTTTTCTATATAACGAGATGAGTAGTCCCATAGGACAATAAGGACACCAGAACCGTCTTTTTACCATAGCGCCGATGATTGTTCCAATTGCAAGACTGAGCCCAAGAACGGTCATGGTAATGGTGGTGGCGCTTTTAAAATTAACGGCCACTTCACCGGGATTGCCGACAACCAGAGGCAGGACGTATCTTGCCGGACATAACTGACAAAAGGGTTGACGAAGATCAGCCGCCACTTCAGGGGCAAGGAAGGGAAAAGCAACCCAGAGAGGAACCAGAAGAGCAATAAAAAGAAATGCCCACTTGATCCACCGTAACCTGTCACGAAACCGTTCGGAAAAACTTATGTATCCAATGCGCAGTTTTCTCCGGATCAGATCCAGGACATCCTGAATAAATCCAAAAGGACAAATCCAGCCGCACCAGGAACGTCCTAAAATAACTATCAATAGCGAGAAATAGAGGAAATGTAAACCAAGCACTTTATATCGCACCCAGTCAGCCGCGGCCAGGTTAAATTGCAGGTTTAACAAAAAGCAATCTCCGCCCCTTGATTGCCCTACATAAGGACATGAAAGAGTAGGAAGGAAAAACCCCAGCGAAATTCCGATCGTCCCACCCAGGAGCAAAACAAAAAATGAGACAATCTGCGTTGACCATCTCAGCCTGGTAATGTCCATAAGTTAGTCCTTTTTGCCCCTGTAATTTTCAAACATAACCATATTCGCCCGATCTCTCTGCTTTTTCCGGTAAACCGCACCTACCGTGGCAACGACAATCAAAGCAGCTCCTAACATAGCCCACAGCACAAACCCCCCGGACATACTGCGCCATTTGTGCCGTGCCCTGTAAACGGACATGGTTAAACTCGCACAGTGAAATTCTTTTTTCATAAAATCATGATGAACAACTACATACAGATATTTTTCGCTGTATCTGTTTTCGCCGAAACTTCCTATGGGAGTAACCCGAAATCTTCCCCGAGAATCGGTCGAAAGGATCTTCTGCCATCCGCCTTCGTTCATCACCGTAACCTCGGCATTTGGCAGTGGTTTCCCTCGATACACAACCTTCATTTCATATTCACGATTTCTTGTTTGAAAAGTGCCTGCGTAAGAGACTTCCGGCCTTGAAATTAAAGGACCTATCTCCAGGGGAATTTTATCCGGGACATCAAAAAAAACGCTTGGCTCATCCCCACTGACACCATCGTTCCTGCTATGAACAACAAACGATTTTGCATAGAGATGAACTTTTTCTGCTTCACCACTGAAACCCATCTCCATTTCACCGGCTTCGATATGACTGCCAACCAGATATCGCCCGTTTAAATCAAGATTTTGGGGTATTGTTACGATAAAACCGTCGCTCTCCTGAGTAAAGAGAGCCTGCGAAAAACCGCCGTTGGGATCTTTTACCCAGACTCTGGTTTTATTAAGGATCATTGATGGGTCCAGTTTGTTCTTGTTCTTACCTTCTTGGGCTGAAGGAAACGTACCACAGCGCAACGCCAGTTTCTTAGCCTCTCCCATGGCAATCCTGCGACGCTTCCTCTCTTTGTTCCTTTCTTTCCAATCTACTTTGGCATAATCATAACCAAGAACATAAAGGTTCGAGTCTTTCAACTCCCACCATACAGGGTCGGTATGCATTTTCGCAGAGCATACGGAAGGCATTGATAGAATTAAAAATAAAAAACATGGGACACATAGTTTTTCCCACATTACGCCGATGTTTTTAAACAAGTTCTGATGCCGCATTTTTAGCTTTGGAAGTACCTTTTTTCAGCTCAGAGAAAGGGGGGCTTTCATTCTTATGGATACATTATCTTTCAATCCCATCCCGGGCTTTCACACCACTTTGATAGTAATGTTTTACCTCTTTCATTTCCGTTACCAGATCAGCCTCTTCGATAACCCTGGGATCCGCCATCCTGCCGGTAATTACCAGTTCGACATCTTCCGGCTTTGCCCGGATAAAATCGAGTAGCTCATCCACGGAAAAGAGATTATAGCTGGTAGCAATATTGGCCTCATCAAGGATAATCACCTGGTATTCGCCTGAACACATGATCTCTCGTACTTCCTTGAGACCTTCCCGTGCGGCTCGAATATCCTTCTCATCGGGGTTTCTGTTAATAAAACAGCTTCGGCCGTACTGTTTTAGCGTAATAGAGTCTGACAGTTTATCCAGGATATCAATCTCACTATATCTCATCCCTTTCACAAACTGGGCGATATACACCTTAAGGCCGGCACCGGCCGCACGCAGGGCGAGCCCCAGCGCCGCCGTTGTCTTTCCCTTGCCACTGCCCGTATAAACCTGAACATATCCTTTCATTGTTCCCCCGTGTTGTGTTTACTTTGAAATTTCGGATGTCTCCCCGTAGTTGGCTTTCAGTTGTCTATAAGGAGGTAGACCGCGCCAACCCCGGGGAGACAGGGGATAACCGTTTTTTGTTTAGAAGAAAAGACGTTTCCTCCTTCCAAACATACACCGCTTTAATCTTGACAAGTTCGTAAAAAGTCATGAAACTGATTTTTTGTCATCCTGAACTCGTTTCAGGATCTCACTTGTTTCAGCATCTAATCATTTCAGCAAGTTAGAGACCCTGAAATAAATCCAGGGTGACAAAAACTGACTTTTTACAAAACTATCATTCTTTCGTGACTCAAAAAGTCACCTTGATACCGCCATAAATACCGATACCCGGTTCCCCATATTGATAAACCGACTGATATTTCTTGTTTGTCAGGTTTTCAACTCTTCCGAAGAATTGCAAATATTTATTCATATCATAGGAAGCGGCAAGATTAAAAAGCGTGTATGCGGGCATTTCCTCGGTGTTGCTGTCATTGCGGTATCTTTTACCGACATACTGCGCACTGAGGTTCAGATTCAACTGTTCCAGGGGCTTGATGTTAATGGCCGCGCCTCCGGTGTGCTGCGGGCGATACCGCAGATACTTCCCGTTGTTCGAATCTCCTTCGGTTTCATCTTTAGCTTCGGTATAGGTATAATGCGCGTGAAGGCTCAAACTCTTTACCGGCCGGTATGAAAAGACCGTCTCCCACCCCTCGGTTCTGACCTTTCCGACATTATAATATTTTTCAGTGTCCCAATTCCACTCAATCATATCGTCAATTTTGGTGTGGAAATAAGTTAAAGATAATGACACCTTTCCCCCGAGAAGTTCCTGGTCTATGCCCGCATCGTAACCCCTACTCTCTTCAGGTCTGAGACCGGTATAACCATAGTTTGAATAAAGTTGGTAGAGGGAGGGCGCCCGGAACCCCGTACCGTAGCTTCCCCTTATCTTCGTTCCCGTCTTTTCAAAGAAATAGGCCAAAGCCCCTTTATAGGTATCCTCGCCGCCAAATGTTTGATGATCGTCATGACGGGCACCGAGGGTAAAAGAGAAACCCTTGAGCGGTGTCAATTTGTTCTGGATAAAAAAGCTTTTGGTATCAACACTTTTATTCGGTATATTGTAGTTGCTGGAATGACCCTTGCCGTCCCCTTTCTCTTCCTGATAATCAAACCCCGCGGTGACTGTATCGATATCCCCGATAAAGAAATTGTGCTGCCACGATGCCACTTTGTTGGTCCCGTCATAGCTGTTGTTGAATGCCCCCCCGTAAAAATACTCCCTCTCGACCTCCGTGACACCGAGTTTGACAATATGCTGCCACCAGTCAAAAAGGTCCTGATTGAAGTTTGCAGAAATACTTGTTATGGTTGTATCCATGACATTATTAGCGTCAATATCACTAGGAGCATCAAAATCCATGGACGAGTCAGAGTGGCGTGCCGAAAGATTTGCTGTTATTGTTTCGCTGATCCTGCCGCCGACACAGGCAGAAAGGTTGGTATCATGATAATAATCTTCTTCGATATTCCCCAGATCCTCATCCGCCTTTGATACGCCCTTTGTATCCAAACGTGACACAGAGGCGGAGTAATTTATCCTGTCTGTTGATCCGCTGACACCCGCCTTTTCCCTGAAGGTCTCATATGACCCGCCCTCCGCAGAGATATAATATGTAGGTTTTCCTCTGCCTTTCTTCGTTATGATATTGATGACGCCTCCGATGGCAGACGATCCATATAGTACGCTCTGTGCACCGCGAATAATCTCTATCTTTTCAATGTTATCGGTTGAGATATCGGAGATTTTTATTTTTCCAGTCGACTTCATCGGATCGCCCACCTGCACGCCGTCGATCATAATCAGCGTATGGGCACTATTCGTCCCGCGTATGTAAATCTCCTCTTCCCCGCCGTATGATCCGCTCTGTTTAATAAAAACACCCGGAACATCTCTGAGGACATCCAAAACGTTCTGTTTCCCTTTTTCCTGAATTTCCTTCTCGGTAACAACGGTAACCGAATCGGGTGAATATTTTAAAAGCTCCTCTATCCTGCTTGCCGTCACCACCGTTTCTTCCATAGTTACGGTATCTCCCTCTTCCTGTGCGGAAAAAGAAGCAGGTACAACAAGGAACACGATCACAAACAAAATAATAAAACAACTAAGCCACTTCTTCATTTTTTCATTTTTCATTACAATCTCCTTACCCCTCGGTCGGGAATGTTATTTGATCCGTCAGATAAGTCTCCTGGCTTACGGCAACGCCTACTCTCCACGCCTTCCCAACTCCCTTTACCCAAGGAACCAGTGGCATTGTGTGGATTTCGTTCCGCCTACAGTTGCGGGGCAGCGCCGATTTCTGATCGGCTTCCTTAGGGTCTATCATGTTTCATGACAGACTCTTAATCTGACGGATTGGAACTCATTAATGTTACTCTCGGCAATCCCGTCTGTGGGTTGCGATCCACCGATACATCTGTCTCATAAACCTCCTTGATATTGGATTCTGTTATGACTTCTTCCGGAGTACCCATGCAGTGGATATTCCCTGCGTTCAGAAGTATCATCCTGTCACAGTAAAGTGATGCCATATTTATATCGTGGGTTACGGAAATGACCGTCAATCCCTCTTTCCTGTTCAAAGTTTTTATCAAATTAAAAAAATCTATTTGATGTTTGATGTCGAGAAAGGCCGTAGATTCATCGAGAAGTATAATCTGCGGCTGTTGTGCCAGTGCCCGGGCTATAAGTATCCTTTGCCTTTCACCCCCGGAGAGTTCATTGATGCTTCTATCAGCGAATGAGAGGGTGTCGGTTACCTCCATTGCCCTGTGAACTATTTCATAATCTTTCTTCCCTTCGAATCTCAGTCTTCCTAAATGGGGCGCCCTGCCCATCAAGACTATCTCCTTTACACTGAAGGAAAATGTTATGGGGGAGTCCTGGGGGACTACCGCGATCAGCCTGGCAAGGGCATCTCTTTTCATTTCATTGATGCTTATACCGTTTAGGCATATGCTTCCTTCCTGAGGCATGAGTATCCTGTCTATGATTTTAAGGAGTGTTGTCTTGCCGGAACCATTTGGTCCTATTATCCCTAAAAACTCCCCTTCTTTGATCTGAAAAGAGACATCTTTAAGAATCCAGTCCTTCGCATATCTGAATCCCACTTTTTTTAACTGGACAATCGGCATGGGTCAGACAGCCCTCCTCCGTAAGAGATATATGAAATATGGAGCGCCGCATAGAGCGGTAATAACCCCCACCGGCAATTCGGTGGGAGAAACTACCGTCCTTGCTATGGTGTCGGCGATAGCAAGAAAAGATGCGCCAAAAAGAAAAGACGCCGGCAGCAAAAGCCTGTGGTCGGAACCGAGCATCATCCTAATGATGTGCGGGATAATCAGACCGACAAACCCGATGATTCCGCTGACCGACACCGCTACTCCGGTGACAAGAGATGCGACAAGAAAGAGTATCTTCTTTGTTCTTTCCACATTGACGCCAAGCTGCATCGCCGTTTCTTCTCCGGTCACAATCAGATTCATCGGCCTTGAATATATGTAAATGGCGATAAATCCTGTAATCGAAAAGAAACCTGTGAGGATTATCTCTGCTCTGGTGGAAAGACTGAGATCTCCCATCAGCCAGAACATGATATTGTGAAGTTCCGCATTTCTGCTGGTAGAGATTAAAAACATGATAATGGCGGCAAAAAAAGCATTCACAATGACTCCGGCCAAAAGGAGTGTGTTCGACTGGAGTTCACGCCCTGTTTTAGCAATCCCAAAGACGAGAATAACGGTCAGAACGGCACCTAAGAATGCCAGACCTGTTATGCCGAATGGGACAACGCCGGCACCGATGATCATACCCGTGATTGCCCCGACAGCTGAACCACCGGAAATCCCGAGTATATATGGATCTGCCAGGGGGTTCCGAAGAAGGGCCTGAAATACAACACCGGCGGTGGAAAGGGAGGCGCCGACAATGCCGGCAAATATGATTCGCGGGAAACGGATGGAAAAAATGATGGTTTTTTCTGAAGGTGTTAATACGGAGGACCCTTCATGCCAGCCATATAAAAGCCCTTTAAGTCCGGTAATTATACCAATTCTGGCTGTTCCCACGAGCATTGACACAACCACAACGGCAAGAAAAACAACCAGTAACAGAATGCAGATTTTAATCACTCTTGGAAACGTTACAACTTTATAGGTCATTTTCTTTCCACCGCTGCTCAAAAATCAAGAGTTTTGAAAAAGGCTCTTAAATACTCAAAGCATTCCCGACCGGGTTATTTCCCACAGACCCGCCTTGCAGGCAAAGGGCTTTGGATTTTAGTGTCATCCTGAACTTGATTCAGGATCTCATTAGATTCTGAAATACATTCAGAATGACAGAGGATTCCCACAATCCCGTAAGGTAGTCCACCTGAGGCAAACCACCGTTTACTGCCGGATACAATTCGAAACTTCGCTGAGCTAAGGAGTAAATATCAGAAAGGTTGTAATGAAAGGATTTTATAATAGTACCCCTCCCTCGAGGAAATTTCAGATGGATCGGTCTTCCGGCTTAGGGCTACCTACTTACCCGCCTTCCCATTATGGAATCACCCATAACAGTGGCACCTCAGGCTTTCGTTCCCTTTACGGCTGCGGGGCAGCGGGGGCTTCTCACCCCTCTTCCTCACATCCATCGTTTTCGAACTATACAAAAAAATAATTATAAGTCAAGAAAAAGGTTTCTATTACTCAGCCTCCACCCTTTCCACGGGAGGGGTTTTTTTATACTTATAAGGCAGTGATTCCCGAATATGTTTCGGAATCTTGCCGTGTTTTTCCTCAAATTCTTCGAGATACTGCTGACGCCCTTTGAGGAAATCTTCAACCTTCTTCTTGAGCAGAACCTTGTCATCAAAGAGATGGTAGGCGTTCATAAGATCCATATTGGCGCGGTCACACTTTATCGGATAGTGGTACCCTAAGTGATCCGTGTCAACGCTAAAGCGAAGCTGTCCGCGAAGAAGGTCATTATAGGCAGACAGTGACTGCCGGAGCGAAACCTCTTGTGCAGGCTCGCCGATCGTTCCGGTATTAGCAAGATAGCACTCTATGTTGTTTCGCTTGAGGATATCGTAAAAAATCATAGCGTGTTCAAGACGATTACCGACTACAAACGGGTCAAGGAAGAAGACCCTTTTAAATTTTCCCGCCTGTTCCGGATCCCCTCCGGTGCTCTCTATAGATTCCCCGTATATAAATTGCATCGCCGCCTGTTCCCGAGTCAGTTTACAGATGACATTTGTCAATGGATTACGGGTTAGAATAATTATATGGTCAATTTTTCTGCCCCGGAGGCCATCGCTGGCAATCTCCAGGTTCTTACGAGTGATAACAGCCCGTCCGTTGCCCGTTTTGGAAAGATCATTGAAATCAGGCATATATGGATACTTGCTGATGGCTACATTTTCAAGAAACGCATCCTTCGATTGGGCGGCCCGTAATATTTCCGGCTGGCTTTCATCAAGATTTTCCGTCTTAACATAGAGACCACATAACTCAAACGCGCAGTAGCTTCCGTCAAAACCGATCGTACCCCCATCATCACCGATCATTTCCCAGCTTTCCTTCGGCATCCTTGCCAGTCTCCGGCACAGGGTTGTAGTCTTGCCGGTAGCCGTAAGACCTGAAATTGCTGTACGTATTTCTTTTAGCTCAGGCCGCTCAGTCTCCTGGTCATAGACCCACAAAAAGTCTCTCCTTGCGCCGGCATGGAGAAAAATGCCTGTCTTGTCGATAGCCTTAACCCGCCAGTCTTCAAACTGAAAAACTCCCTTCTTACCTTCACCAAGATATGTCGAATTTCTGCATATCTTGACCTGGTCGCCCCTCTTCTCACCCATCATCAGCCGGATCGAAATGTCTTTATCTATCAACCTTTTCGATTTGTTGTATTCAAAAGCCATATCGGTGAAGAAGATAATGGTGTAAGTTGGATCTTCCACAATCTTAGCAGACGGGCAATCCAGGAGGAGCTTAAGCCCGTATGCAAGGTGCGCATACTTTTGGGAAATGATAAAACGAGCAGTGATTCCTTCCCGACCGTCACCAACCACAGTTTCAAGGGAGATAATATTTTCCTTGCCAAGTATTTCCACGGCCTGCTTAGCCAGGGCCTCTTCCTCTTCGCCAAATTCATGGTCAACACTGTTTTTGGTATGTGGCGCGGCCCTTGACATGGGCTCGGAATCAGCCGCTATTGATCCGATCTGTGTTTGTATGACCCCTTCCTGTCTCAAAGCGAGCTGTTTGAGTTCTTCTAAAGTAAGCCCTTCAATCAGGCGTCCATCTTTTCTGGCCTCATCGTATATCTTTTGAGCCGCCGACTTGAAAAAATTCATTTTTATATCTCCGTTACCCCGATATTTTTTCCATCTGTTATAGAATAAATTAAATAGTCCTAAACCTCAACATAAAAATTTAAGGAAAAGTTAACAAAAATAGTAGATTTCTTGTGTAATTTGTATTAGACGTGGAAGTTCGTATATTAAGTGATGACAATCACGAATGCAAAGAGGAGATTATGAGATTCGATATTGCAAGAAGAAGCAGTGGCCTAACCTATGAAATACGGAACATCGTAAATATAGCAAACAAGATGAGTGGCTATGGCATCGAGGTTATATGGGAAAACATAGGTGATCCTGTCGGGAAAGGGGAAGCTATACCCGCATGGATGAAAGGGGTCCTGACGAATATATTACAGGAAGACCGTTCATTCGCATATTCACCAACAAAGGGAGTTGCCAAAACGAGGGAGTTTCTTGCGGAGCTGGTAAACAAGAGGGGCAAAGCAAAAATAGACAGTGAGGACATTATATTTTTTAACGGTCTTGGTGATGCCATTGCACGAACGTATGGCTCCATGCGTGCCGATGCACGGATTATCATGCCTGAGCCGACATATTCCACTCATCTGCTTGCAGAGGTTCTGCATGCCTCCTTTCCCCCGAATACCTACCGGATGGATCCGCGTAACAACTGGTGCCCGGATTTACGTGAGATGCAGGAAAAGGTAAAAAGCCATAAGTCAATTGTCGGCATTCTTGTCATCAATCCTGACAATCCGACCGGTTTTGTTTATCCTGAAAGTATCCTGAAACAGATTGTGAAAATTGCCAGAGAAAACGATCTCTTCCTCGTTTTCGATGAGATGTATAATAACATTATATTCAATGGAGCCGAGACCGTCCCACTCTCCGACATCATTGAAGACGTACCAGGTATCAGTATGAAGGGTATTTCCAAGGAATTCCCCTGGCCAGGCGCCCGATGCGGGTGGATAGAGGTGTATAATGGCCACAGGGACGAGGTTTTCGACCAATTCATTAATACCATCTTGAACCAGAAGATGGCGGAGGTTTGTTCCACGACATTCCCCCAACTGGCCATTCCGATACTCTTCGACCATCCTGAGTATCAGCAATACTTGGAGACCCGTGTAAAACGGTATGAAAAGCTCTCCAACATAGCATATAATATCCTCAAAGATGTCCCGTATGTTATAGCCAACAGGACAAATGGTGCTTTTTACATGACTGTAGTATTCAAGGAATCAGTTCTCGACAACGGACACACACTGCGGATAGAGCAGTCTGATATAAAACAGTTTGTTGAAAAAATCGTAAGTGAAAAGATTGAACCCGATAAACGCTTCGTGTACTACCTTCTCGGTGCCACAGGAATATGCGTGGTACCTCTCACATCATTTTTCACCCGGCTCAATGGTTTCAGGATCACTTTACTGGAGAAAGACGAGGCCAAATTTGAGTTTACCATAAAGAAGATTGCCGAAAAAATTGTCGAGTACGTCGAGTCGTAATATCATCGTTACGATTCAATCACTAAATGGTGATTTTTAAAAGCTGATTAAACCTTTTTCCGCTTCATCATATATTACGTCAATACTTTTCTGAATGTTAATTGTGTGTTTGATAGCTGTTGCTACCTTGCAGTAATGTTTAACATCACCCAGAGAAAAGCCCTTACCTTTTCAGAAAAATGTGAACCCGTCCCCAATTAGTTCCGCCATGTGTATGCAATACCGTTGACTCGCAGGGTAAAAAACATCTTGACATATGTTACCTCAAGGGTTACAGTGCTTTTGTGGTTTACAGCAGTACGCATATATATCGAAAGAAACGTCTTCGTAATGATAAAATCCTTTTCGCACCCGGGGCTTGAAAAGTTCTTTTATGACGGCAGCAAAAAAGGCATTCAGCCTAAACATGCTGAACGGTTAGAAACGATACTTGACCGTCTCGACGCAGCCGCCAATATAAAAGATATGAGTTATCCAGGCTCTAATTTACATCGCCTGGAACCCAAAAAGGAAGATCGGTGGGCTGTTGATGTATCCGGGAATTGGCGGATAACATTTGTATTCAAAAAAGGAAACGCTTACAAAGTAAAATACGAAGATTATCATTAAACCAATAACACTCTACATATTTGAGAGGGTGAGTAAAATGAGAGACAGCAAAAGAGCTCCGTCCCATCCCGGACGAATTATTCGGATGGATTATCTTGAACCCCTAAAACTGACCATCAGCGAAATGGCGGACATTCTCGGCGTGTCCAGAAAAACTGCTTCGAAGATTGTGAACGGCCGTGGATCAGTGACGCCTGATATGGCGCTTCGGCTTTCCAAGGCGTTTGATACGACCCCGTCACTCTGGCTGAACCTCCAGGCCAACCATGATCTGTGGCATGCCATGCACGATTCACGGGAATGGATGGATGTACACGCAGTACCTCGTCTTAAAGATGCACTGGGGTGAAACAAAATTCGAAGAACACATAATTGTTTTCAGGAAAAATAAGTGTTACGTCTTCGGAAGTCCGCAATATTTTTCTGAATGTTAATCGTATGTTCAATGGCTGTTGCTACTTTACAGTAATGTTTAATATCATCCAGAGACAAGACCTTACCTTTTTAGAAAAATGTGAACCCGGCCCTGATTAGTTTCCAATTAGTTGAAAAGCTACGAAGACATACCTAACGCTGTAGGACGAGGTTGTCCTTTAATCATAATCACAGATTGAACCCCTTGTGCATCAAGCACTTTGAAAGATTCATCAGCTAAATTATCCATGGAAAATTTCTTAAATGTATTCTTCGACATCAGTCGCTTTTTAATGCATTTGCCCATTCCATTTTCAATAGTGACTCTAAAGCCTTCATCCTCTGCATTTATTTTCCCCTGCCCGGGAATATACCCTGAAAGCACAAAAACTTTTTTTCCAAATGCAGCATAGAGGCAATTGATAAAAGCAAGGCTTGTCAAATCAATATCTTCTTTACTATCAATAAACGAAGATATATGAGCCACAGGCGCTTCGTCTAAAAAACCTTTCATCATCATTAAAGGTATCGACTGGCTCATCAATTCAGTTGGAGTTACTTCAATGTCAGCAAACTGATCAAAGCCACTGAAAACCGCCCCTGCGGTTTCAATTATAGAAAGTATTTTATTCAATTGATCATTAATTGGTGGAAAATCCGAAGAATGAATATTCAATTCGAGTATCCTATCGTTTATTGTTATTTCCATTTTAAAGGTAACCTTTTCAGAAACTGCGGAATGTCTTATAAAATTAGCAGCTTTTGATAGCTTTGATATGAGTATTCGATTGTCGGATTGGAAAAGGTTTAAGTTCACATTCACCCTGTTGTCTTTCACGGACAGAATAAATGACATAATTTCAGAAGAAAACCTTAGCTTCCAATATTCAAAAGGGATGAATGGGAATAAATTGCCAGGGGAATAATATGTAAATGAATCTTGGAATAAAATTGATCCTTCTTCTCCAGTTATTACAACATCAGCTTCTCCAGCCGGTGGGACTTCACCAACCGTAATCTTCGGATTGACAGGTTCAATGTCAGGATGAAGTGAACGAGGAATACCAAATCGAACCTCTTCAACACTCAGTGAGTCAAGATTAATCTCCTTTGTGACCCCAATACCAAAATTAACAAGGGTTTCCATTGTGGAAGCATATGACATCTTGGGCAATGTAAAATGAACTTTTGATCGGTATTCATCATACCCAACATTTTTTATCCACTCACATCTTTTCGTGAAATATTCTTGAGGATCATCACCCACATGTTTTCTGATAGCATTTTCCAATGAGGCCCCGTTAGGGGAGTCAAGCATATCTGACTCAGAATAGGCTAATTGCATGGTGCATTTATGCAATGGTTTGCCTGCCTCAGCTTCCAGTTCTCGGAGTTTTTCTAAAGTTTTTCCAATCCAGTATTTTCCTACATGTACGAGGTATGCCCGTTGAGCCTCTACCTTTCCATCAAATTCAATAACAACAAAAAAGCATGGCAAAGGGGATTTAACCATTCTTTCCCAGTTACTTAGCTTTATACCTTTAATTTTCCCGACCTGTTTATCTGTAGATTTTACTTGAACCTTGCAGGATATTTCTGGAGGCCTTATATCTAAAGGATATTGGAATTTATTTGTAGATTTAACGTGTGGAAACTCCAGCATCAAATCCCATCCTTTTTTATCTTTTAGGGGTCTGTTGGGTACTATACCACGCTGATCTGCCCAACGCGCAATCTCTGATTCCCCCAAGCTGCCTAAATCTCTATCAGGCATTATTATTCCTCAGTGTTGAACGTTTGATATAAAATGTATTTTCACCAATTCCTTTTCTGCTTCATCATATATTTCATCGATGTTTTTCTGAATGTTAATTGTGTGTTTGATAGCTGTTGCTACCTTGCAGTAATGTTTGATGTCATCCAGAGACAACACCCTGCCTTTTCTGTCTTTCAGCCATTTATCGCAAACCTGATAGCCGCCGATCCGGTATTGCCAGATGTTTTCTTCCAATCCCTCAAAATACTGATCGTCGTTGATGTAAACGCGTTCAGCCTTTTTGTCATATTTGATTTTATCAACACTCTTGTCTCCTGTTCCCTGGAATTTTATAACCGGGGAATCAATCTCAGGTGACTGCATAAGATGCAGGTCAGCAAGGCGCTTGCCGTATTCGGCCAATTTTTCAAAAAGGCGTTTGTCTTTTGTAAAAGGAACTCTTGGAAAGTCCGTTTTCAGAAATTCGGCGTATTTCACACGGTAAGTATTAGAGTAGAAAACAGCGTATATGTAGTAGAAAATATCTTCAGGATTCGGCTTTGTTTTGTAAGTTTCAGATAAAGCGGAAAATATTTTTTCGCTGATATTGGACGTTCTTTCTTTTGACTCTTCCAGATCGCTGAAAAGGTCTTTGTGGTTGGGGTCTGTGTAGAGGTAAAGAGGTGCTTGTTGAGTTATCCCTTTGCTACTTAAGAATGTTCTATTATCAACTATATATTGGCTTATCAAAACATGTGAATAATTTTCTTCTAGCGAAACTTGCCTCATAAAAGATAATGATAAATTCTTCCGCAGCATATGCCGCATGACTTCCTTCCGGGAACGTTCAATCAGGTTGTCGTGATAAAAAATCCATTGAATATCAAATGGCCTGTATAAAACCTGAGCAAAGGAATTTTCCCAGTCCTTATCATTTCTTACTTTTTCCCTCGCTGTTTTTAGCTTCCAGTTGGATTTATCCTTGAGTTTATATGGTTCACCTATCAACTCATCCGGTATTTTTTCATCGCAAAACATCCTGATGCGCCGCTTGAGAGCTTCTTTATCCGTATCAATTACAAATTTATCCCTTGAAGTAACGATTCCCACGCTGTTTACCGGAAAAATATCCGTTATCTTCGGCGACTTTTCATACAATTCCAGCAATTTTTCATCCCTCGGAACGAAAAGATAAAATTCCGATTTAGGGGTTATTTCCTGCCATTTTATTGTTGTAATATCATTATTGATAAGCCGGTCGTATTTTTCCTTTCTCATTCCCCATAGTTCGGAATAAAAAATCCTCTTGCCGTTTTCGCCGTTTCCGTCTTTTTTCTTGATAAAGAGTGCAATGGCAGTTCCCTGTCGTATGTCGAACACATTTTCATCCTTGGAGCCATCCGGGCATTTTTCCTTTTTCAAGCTGTTGCCGTGAAGATCAAGCAGATAGATTTCGTCGAAACTGTTCATCAGCGACCGGCGCATTCCTCTGAAAGTTGGATTGTCCAGATAGCTGTGGTTCGTAATAAATCCAAGGACTCCTTCGCCTGCCTGATCTATTTTCCACTGGCCGAAACGTATAAATTTGACATAATCGTCCTGGAGCCATTTCGGATTCTTTTCCCCAAGCGGTTTACCGTCTATCCGGTAATAGCCGTCATCTTTTATGCCGTTTTTATGCGTATAACCCGCCTTCAGCAATTGGTCTATCCACTTGCCTTTGTTTGCAGAATGGCCGGAATACGGGGGATTGCCCAATATTGCCAGAATAGGCTGCTCTTTTTTGACTTTTCCTGCCAGGCGCGATTCTTCGGAAAGGGAAGCCATCCCTGGCAGACTGGTTTGCTCAAGCACCTCCATCTCAAGGGTATTGGTCAGATAGAGCTTAAACCGGTCATCTCTTTCGAGACGGCAGCCGAGTTCTTCAAGAAGAAAAGACATCTTCAAATGACCCACTGCATAGGGCGCCATCATGAGTTCAAAGGCATAGAAGTTTTTGAGGATGTGTTCCCTGATAAAACCTTCCTTATCGCCATCTCCGTATTTAGACGTAAATTCATCGACCGCCAGTTTCGCTGCTTCAGCCAGAAAGGTAAGCGTGCCGGATGCCGGGTCTAACACCGTAACGGTATCACTTGCCATGCCGTCAACTCTGCCGAAACGATCCTTTAGAATATGGTGAAGCGAACGCACAATATAGGAGACAACCGGTTCGGGCGTATAATACACGCCCCGTCTTTCGCGGGTCTTCGGGTCATATTCGGCAAGAAAGGTTTCATAAAAATGAACAACAGGGTCTTTCCCCTTGCCTTCCCTGAAATAGTCCTGAAGCAGTTTGTTGACATCCGCAACTAATAACACCTCGGCGATATCATCAATAATCCATTCCATTTGAGCAGGAACGTCTTCAAGTGAAATAAACCGGAAAACATCTCGCAATATTCCGATGGTGCGAGGGATGTTGTCATAGGCAAGTTTTCTGTTGAAACCGTTTTTTGACCGCATGCGCGCGGCAAACAGACCGTAGGTGATTGTCTGGGAATAGAGATCAGCAAAGTCCTCTTTTGAGAGACCGCTGATCAGAAACTGCCTGAACGCTTCATAAAATCCGTGGATAAAGCCTTCGCCGGTTTTTTCTTCCTCCGCCAGTTCCTCGGCGATCACCTCGTCCTTTAAAAAGCTCGTGCGTTTGGCCAGCTCTATTGCCAGATTTTTTGCATTGTAAACTTTAGGCAGGGAAAACGAATAAAACTCTTCAATCAGCTTAAGAAAATCAGGTTCTTTTTCAACAGGCGGAACCGTTTTTAGTTTATGCACGATAAAAGGTCTTGCTATTGATGCCTTATTGACCAGTATGCCGTTACGATAAAGCCTGAACTCAAAAAAATTGGTTAATATCAGGTTTGGAAAGGTGTTCCTGTATCGTTTTAACTGTTCCGAATGTTCTATTGAATCCAGATTATCAACGGTGGGAGCCTTGGCTTCAATATACCCTACAATATGCTGCTTGCCGTCCCAGATCCGGAAATCAGGATTGCCCGCCTCGGTGGTTTTGGGAAGTGTTGTAATGTGAAAATTTCGTTTGTCGAAGGATTGGGCTGTTTCTTTCAACAATGACTCAAGGGTCGAATAATAACTTTCTTCTCTGGCATCCCCCTGATTGGCAATTTGAAATATGTTTTTAAGATATGATTTCAGCATTCAGATCACCTAAATTTATAAAAAAACACAGGCTCTTGCTGTCAGTTAAACTGACTGGTTCGCTTTTGACTTATTTTAAATACCTTTCAAAGAAATTTCGTGGAGTCAAAATATTAATATCTTGATATCCTGATAGTTTTAATAAATGCTTATCCCCGCTGACAATTATTCTGCATTTGCCTGCAATGGCACATTCAATAAATTTATCGTCATCAGAATCTTCACATATGACGATATTCAAATCTTTAGTATCAACAAATTGTCCGTGAACTGTAACCATTTCAATAATTGGCAATATATCGATAGAGGAAAATTTAGATGATAATTCATGGGCAACACGATGGTATTCATCAAGGATATCTTGCGAAAGTAAGATTTTAAAACTGCCTTTCCCCCAAGCTTTGAGGATTTGAGAAGGAGGACCGCTAAAAAATATCCCGGATATGAACACATTCGTATCAAGGACAATTCTCATTTCTTTTTACCTTTAGCTTTTAATATGGCATCGCCAATATCAGATTTTTTAATCCCTGCTTGTTTCCCTTTTTTTCTGGCCTCCGCAATAAGGGCACCAAATTCATCAAGTGATGGCGGAGCTATATTTTTAAGAATAACAACGTCCTTTTCACCGATAACGACAAATTGAGCACCAGCCTTCAAATTGAGTTGTTTCCGTATGTTTTCGGGAATAACAACTTGTCCCTTAGAGGACATTTTTGTTGTTGATACATTTACCATAATATGCCTCCCTATGATTTATATTGTCTTACTGGTAAGATTATATGGCCTCCATCTTCAAAATGCAAGCCTTTTGAATCAATTATGATCATGGAAAGCGCACGCCGATATGCCATGATGCTCCTTTGTTGACCTTGTTATCCTCAGCGATATATATTTTTCCGATGGCCAACTTTTACTATCCAAACAGTAAGCTCTTCATCTTGAATGGAGTATAGAATACGATACCGTCCTTGCCGCAGACGATACCTTTCCTGACCGGCTAATTTCTTGCAACCTGGAAGGCGTGGATTTTTCGCAAGTGATTCGATGTGTTCAAGTATCCTTTTTAAGTCCTTTTTCGGGATTGACTCAAAATCCTTCCAGACCGATTTCTTGAAAAAGATTTTATATGTGGCCATCTTTTTTAAGCCTCTTGACCATCCGTTCATAGCTGATCAGAGGTTCATTTGCCCTTTCTTCAAAAGCAGCGAGGTCCTCGGCATCCTCGGCAAGCGCCTCTCTCACAGCCTCGTTAATTATTTCCGACATTGAACGGGAAGTTTCGAGAGCTTTAATTCGTAACGCTTGATGAAGGGCAGGATCCAGATAAATAGTAGAGCGTTTTGATAATGTTGCCATAATGTCACCTCCTGACATGCACAACATCATAGCGTCATAACATCTAAATGTCAACAGGAAAGCGAACGGCTAAAATCACCAGCCCAAAATATAAAGCAGAAAAAGAGGTCAACGGAGGAAGCAGGGGGCAGCCGGGCTCAGGTCAACACACTTTTTATGCGCTTGCTACTTGCAATAAAATTGTCATATAATCTTAACATAAATGAAGACATGTGGCTTTATTCTACAGTAAATAAAAATGGCAGGTTACAGATGTAAGGGGGCAATATGGGATTAATAACGGCACAGAACATATATAAGGATTATCAGGTAGGAGAGGTCAGTCTGAGAGCATTGAACGACCTGAATTTTGAGATTGAGCCTGCTTCGTTTCTTTCTTTTGTCGGGCCCTCCGGAAGCGGCAAGACCACTCTTTTGAACCTTATCGGCTGTCTCGATACGCCTACGGGCGGCAAACTGACCGTAGCCGGCACGGATGTGGTCAGTCTGGACAGAAAACAGAGGGCGGCTTTCAGGGGCAAGCACATGGGATTCATCTTCCAGGATTTTAACCTCATTCCTGTTCTAACCGTATATGAAAATATTGAATATCCTCTACTCATGGTACAGAACGTTCCGTCGGAAGAAAGAAGACGGCGGGTTGTGAGGCTCCTGGAATCAGTCGAAATGATAGAACAGAGAGACAAGTATCCCGATCAGATTTCAGGGGGACAGAAACAGAGGGTTGCCGTTGCCAGGGCCCTGGTTACTGAACCTGAGCTTGTGCTTGCCGATGAGCCGACGGCCAACCTCGACAGTAAGACGGCCTATATGATTATCGAACTTATGAAAGAAATGCAGAGAAAGTCCGGAACCACCTTTATCTTTTCCACCCATGATCAGAAGATAGTCGGCGCTGCGGAAATAATCTATACCCTGGAGGATGGAATAATCATCGACAGGAAGGACGCTGGAGGGAATGCCCATGTATAATCTCCTCAAAATAGCCATCAGAAATCTTATGAGATACCGGAGAAGAACCCTTCTGACGGCATCGCTCATCATGATAGGCGTTGTCTTTGTTCTGGTCTTCATGGCCGTTACGGGATCAGTGAAGAGCCTTCTCATCGGACAAATTACAGACTCCATGCTCGGCCACCTGCAGATCCACAAAAAGGGATATGTCGCATCTATTGACAATCTCCCCCTGACCATAACGTTGTCGCCGAAGGCCATGCAAAAGATCGATCAGGCAATCAAGGACATTCCCGAAATTGAGGCATATTCGAAGCGAATAAAATTCGGCGGTCTGTTCAGCAATTTTGTGGAGACGACGAATATCCGCCTGAATGGCGTAGTCCCGGAGATGGAATTAAAAACAGTGCCTCTCC
>CAZYTP010000036.1:0-23411 GCA_964650385.1 uncultured Syntrophales bacterium
TATGGCGGAGGGAGCAGGATTCGAACCCGCGAACCTTTCGGTTAACGGTTTTCAAGACCGCCGCCTTCGACCACTCGGCCATCCCTCCGTTGGTGTTATTATTATAGTACGGGAAGAATTCTGTCAACTCCCTTCATGTAGGGTCTCAGTACCTCGGGAATGATAACACTCCCATCTTTCTGTTGATAGTTCTCCAAGATCGCCACCACGGTTCTTCCAACAGCAAGTCCGGAACCGTTTAAGGTATGCACAAACTCCAGCTTTCCGCTCTCCTCGCGGCGGAACCTGATATTTGCCCGCCGGGCCTGGAAATCCTCGAAATTACTACATGATGAAATTTCTCTATACGTACCGTGTCCAGGGAGCCATACCTCCAAATCATACGTCTTGGCAGATGAAAAACCCAAATCCACCGTACAAAGATTGACCGTCCTGAAATGGATGTTGAGCCTTTTCAGTATTTCTTCCGCATTGAGAGTCAGCTTTTCCAGTTCGTCGTAGGATATCTCCGGTGTTGTGAACTTTACCATCTCGACTTTATTGAACTGGTGCTGTCTGATAAGTCCCCTTGTGTCCTTTCCATGAGAACCAGCTTCACTCCGGAAACAGGGCGAATAGGCGACAAAGTAACAGGGGAGATCCTTCTCATTCAGTATCTCTTCCCTGTATATATTGGTGACAGGTACCTCGGCTGTTGGAATGAGATAATATTCCATTCCTTCTATCTTAAAGAGATCCTCAGCGAATTTGGGAAGCTGTCCTGTACCCGTCATACTTGCCTTGTTCACAATAAAGGGTGTTAAGACTTCGGTGTAGTTATGCTCGGAGGTGTGGAGGTCGAGCATAAAATTTATCAGGGCACGTTCCAGCGTCGCGCCCAAACCGCGATAGAGCGTAAACCTCGCCCCTGTAATGCTGGCACCCCTTGCAAAATCGAGGATACCGAGACTCTCTCCTATTTCCCAGTGTGGTTTCGGTTCAAAATCGAATACGGGTTTTTCTCCCCACTCCCTCACAACAGGGTTATCTTCCTCACCTGTTCCATACGGAACAGATTCGTGCTGAACATTCGGGATTATCATCATCAGATCACTGAGATTCTCCTCGGTCTCCTTGAGAGATTCGTCAAGTTCTTTTATCCGGGCAGAGACCTCGCTCATCCTATTCACAAGTTCCGATGCATCCTCTCCGTTCTTCTTCTTCTGGCCTATCTCCTTTGAAACCCTGTTTCTCTCACTCCTCAGCGTTTCAACTTCCTGCAGGATATCTCTTCTCCTGGAATCGAGGCTGGTAAAACCGTCTAAGTCAACATCTACATCCCTTTCCAGCATCTTTTTTCGGACAAAATCGACATTCTGCCTTAAAAATTTAATATCAAGCATCGCTCAGCCTTTCCTCGTATATTCCCAAGTGAAGGGATTTTCCCTACCATTTTGCCCCCATAAAGTCAATTTTTTTATAAGCTTGCCGGCCGTTCTGAAAATCCTATCCGGTGATTCTATTGAAGCTTGACAGTTAAATAAAGATCTCCGGAGGACATTCTCCCGATCTCGGGAAGACCCTTACCCTTAAGCTTCAATCTTGTGCCGTTTTTCACACCCGGAGGCACCTTTATGGACAATTTTTCTGACCTGTCGTCATCTCTCCTGTAAGATATGACGATCTCTTTCCCTGTCGATGCCTCCATCCTGGAAAGGGTAATATTATAATTTATATCCCTCCCCTTCCCGGCGCCAGTTGAAATCCTCTGAGTCGCAAGAGGTGAAAGTTTTTTCGACACGAAGCTGCCTACCTTCTTTATGATATTATCAAAAACACCGGTGGGCTCTACTTTTGTCCGCAACCTTTCATCCATATATCCGGGTACACTGTTTCTAAATGTATGAATCTTAGCTCCGCCCGGCGCGGTGAAGAAGAAAACTCCACGGCCTCTGAAGAAAACCTCATTAAAGAAATTTTGATCAAACCTGACCCCACGTCTTTGAAATTCCTTCTCCAGTTCGCTGAACATATCCTTCGTCCGGGGATTGTTGAACATTTCCCTGAGGATGTCTTCCTGATTATAATAAAACCCTCTATCGGTACTGGTATAACCGTAACGGGTATCTTCCCCGTAGAACTGTTCGTACTGTCTTCTTTTTCCCTTGTCCATAAGAACACCATAGGCCTCGGCAATATCCTTAAAGCGTTCTTCCGCGTCCTTGTCTCCCGGGTTCCTGTCAGGGTGGTACTCCAGGGCAAGGTGTCTGTATGCCTTTTTTATCTCTTTTTCTCCGGCATCTTTACTAACACCCAGTATTTTATAATAGTTTTTTGCTGCCATTCTTGATCTTCCTTACTATCCGTAGATTGTCACTTATTACTATATGTTCTTCTCTTTACGATTTCAAAAATTTGTATAATCTCAGTGCTTTTCAAAATAAAGGAAAAGATTAAAAATGTTATCAGTCCAACCACCACTCCCGATATCAGCACCAAAAACCTTTCGTTAAATGGCCCTTCATTATTCCATGGAAGGATATAATTGACAAGGACTATTGTCCCCAACATTGCCAGGGACGATACAACGGTCTTGAAGAGAGAACTCCTAAATTCTTCGTCTAAAAACGGTCCTATCTTCCTCTTGAGGGCGAAAAATAATATTATAATATTTACGGCAGATGCAACGGAAGTAGCAAGTGCCAGTCCACCGTGCTTCATGGGATACATCAGTATAACGCTGAGGATAATATTGACGATCAGGGCTATAATTGCAACCTTCACAGGGGTTTTTGTGTCCTGTAATGAATAGAATGCCGAAACAACCACCCTGATTCCCGAAAAGGCCCAGAGGCCGACGGCATAATAGAGCAATGCCTGCGCTGTGAGTATTGTTGACTGATGATCAAATTCTCCTCTCTGGAAAAGAACCGATATTATCGGGACGCGGAGCGCAATCATCGCAATCATCGCCGGAATGGTGATAAAGAAAATCAGTCTCAGCGAAAATGAAATGGTTTTCTTCATCTCTTTGAGGTCACCGCTTGTTGCCTGTTCCGACAGAGTGGGAAGCGATGCCGTTCCCACGGCTATGGCGAAAACGCCGAGAGGAAGCTGAACGATCCTGTCGGCATAGTAGAGATATGATACGCTCCCGCCGGGAAGAAGAGATGCGAGGAGGGTGCTTATGAATATGTTGAGCTGATAGACCGCTGCCCCGAATACCGCAGGGAGCATGAGTGTTCCTATTTTCTTAATACCGGGGTGTTTGAAGTCAAAACTGGGACGGAGCTTTGCCCCCACCTTTATTAAAAAGGGAAACTGCATGGCAAGCTGAAGAACACCCCCGATCATTACACCGACGGCAAGCGATATTATCGGTTCCGGAAACAGATTACGGAGCAGAACAACGGAACCTATGATGGAAATGTTGAGGACAACCGGAGCGAGGGCTGGTGCGGCAAAATGCCTGAGGGAATTGAGGATCCCCATAGAGAGCGCAACCAGGGAGATAAAGAAGATATAGGGAAACATGAGACGGGTGAGAAATACCGTCAGTTCATACTTGTCGGGCACCTTGGAAAATCCTGGCGCTATTATCTTAACTATCAGAGGGGAAAAGAGGATGCCGGCCAGCGAGACAATTACAAGTATGATGGAAAGCAGGGTAAATGCCGTATTGGCCAGTCCTAACGCGTCTTCCTTCGACTTTTTTTTCAGGTATTCGGTAAAGACGGGAATGAAAGATATAGTCAGTGACCCCTCGGCTAAGAGACGTCTTAAGAGATTTGGTATCCTGAAAGCAACAAAAAAAGCGTCCGTGGCTAAACCGGCCCCGAAAAACCCGGCGACTACCATGTCTCTGATGAAGCCGAATATCCTGCTGAGAAGCGTTGCCGCGCCGACAACCCCGGCTGCTTTAGCGACCCGTCTATTTTCCGTTTCTTTCTGCATCGTTATGTTTGAAGTCTCTATCCGGGGATGATCGATTCAATGTCCTTGCTTTTCAGCCCTGATATGGCAATGGTCTTCCTTTTCGATTTGTGTCCGGCAATAATATCAACCCGAGATTTTCTAATACCGAGTTTATTAGCAATAAATTTCACACACTCTTCATTAGCTTTTCCCTCGACAGGCGGGGCGGTAATCTTTATTTTAAGGGCATCTTCCTGAATTTCTACGAGCTCACATCTTGATGACCTTGGTACAACCCTGATGTTGAAGACGACACCGTCTTTAGTTTCCTTAATCGGCAACATAATTGCTATAGCCCTGCCAGGTCTTTACTCTTACATTTTTAAGTAAACAGCTATGTCCATAATACTCTTTACCAGAAACATGTTTAAGAAATAGATAGCCGCGATGACAATCATAGGGGAAATATCTATTCCCATGCCCTTTAGAGGAATCCATCTCCTTATCGGAGAGAGGACTGGTTCTGTAACCCGGTAGAGGAATCTTATGATAGGATTATAGGGATCGGGATTAAACCATGAGATAACCGCCCTGATTATTATTACCCACATATAAAGATTGAGCCCCATATAAAGAATCTTGGCGAATGCCTCTAAAAGATTTCCCAGTATGAACATGATTTCTCCTTAATCAGCTTGTTTTATGGATACTTACCATAATGTCCTCCAAATATGTAGTGCAATCTGCAAATTGACTGTTTTTAATTTATCATTGGCAATAAATAGTTTAATCTTCTATAATTCTATTCTAAAAGGTCTCGAGAGGAGGAAACGAAGCGAAATGTTAAAAGGTAAGAAGATAAGTATTATAGGCGGTGGAAAAATGGGAGAGGTTCTCACCAGCGGCGTTATCTCAGGCGACCTGATTTCCCCTGAAAGTATAACGGTTTCCGATATAGTACCGGAAAGGCTTGGCTATCTTGAAGAGAAATACTGGGTCAAGGTAACAGCAGATAATAAAAAAGCAATAAAAAATGCAGATATCGTTATTCTTGCAGTAAAACCCCAGAATATGGCGGATGTGCTTGAAGATATGTCCGATATGATTGATAAAACCAAACTGATCATATCAATTGCAGCCGGTATAACCATAAAATTCATAGAAAAATATTGCAAAAAGAATGTACGTATAATCAGGGCTATGCCGAATACGCCGGCATTAGTCGGTGAAGGGGCCACGGCACTTGCACTTGGAAATAATGCAACTGAAGATGATCTTGCCCTGGCTCGTCATATTTTCAGCTCTGTAGGGATTACGGTCATCGTAAAGGAAGACCTTATGGATGCTGTAACCGGGCTTAGTGGAAGTGGTCCTGCTTATGGATTTATAATCATTGAAGCGCTATCAGATGCCGGTGTTAAAATGGGTCTGAGCAGGGATATCGCCCTGACTCTGTCAGCACAGACCCTCCTCGGCGCCGCAAAACTCTACCTTAAAGGAGATAAACACCCGGCAGAGTTGAAGGATATGGTCACTTCTCCGGGAGGCACCACTATCGCAGGAATAAAGGCACTCGAAGAGGGCAAACTCAGGGCAACCCTTATGTCTGCCGTAGAAGAGGCGACCCTCCGCTCCAAGGAATTGGGGAAAATGTAGTTGACGGTTTTCAGGATTGAATCTCCCCGCAACAAGTTGCGGGGAATGCGCTCGCTGTTCAGTTCAGGGATCAGCTTTTAAATATATTAACGATTTTACTGAGTATTCTTAATCGATCGCCTTCTTTTTTGTCTGAATTTTTGGGGGCATCTTTTTTGTCTAAATTCTCGGGGACTTCTTTTTCTTCAATTGAAACGCGATTTTCTTCTCGACCTGTATCTTTCGCTACTATCGGTTCGCGTTTTGTGTTGCCGTATCTATGTTTTCTGAATTCCGATGGCCCTCCGCGCAACTTTATTTTAGATTGATTATTTTCATGTACGGGCGGTACTTCCGGCACCTCTTCTTTTTTGACAAATTCAAATTTTGACTTTCCCCATTCTATGTCCGGGCTCCCTGATATATGAATGGCCGTGTCGTAAAAACTTTCGAACTTACCGATTTCAGCCCTCTTTTGATTCAACAAATAATCTGCCACTCCATATGGAAGAATGATTTTAATCGCGGAAAAATCTCCCTTCACAGCTTCTGATTTAATTTTCCTGAATACACCAAGTGCAGTGTATTCCAACGATGGTCGCAGTCCGCTCCCCCTGCAGAGAGGACAGGACGTATAGCTGATTTCCTGTATTGTGGATTGTTTTTTCTGTCTCGACAACTCAAGGAGGCCGAACTTGGATATCTTTGAAAGTTGTATCCTGGATCTATCCAGACTCAAGGCTTCTTTAAATGCCCTTTCCACTGCTGCGTTATGCTTATTGTCCATCATGTCTATGAAATCGATTACAATCAGTCCCCCCAGATCTCTCAATCTGAGCTGTCTGGCTATCTCCTCGGCCGCTTCGAGGTTTGTCTGAAAGGCAGTTTGTTCAATATTTTTTTTGTTTAAAGAACGCCCTGAATTGACATCTATTGTTATCATTGCCTCCGTGGGATTTATAATAATAGACCCACCTGATTTCAGGGCTACACGTTCCCTGTAGATTGCTGCTATCTGCTCCTCGAGTTCATATTTGTTAAAGATCGGAGTCTTCTCGTTGTAATGCTTGATTATCTTCATACTTCTCGGAGAAACGATCTTGCAGTAATCTTTCATTTTTCTGAACATTTCAATATCGTCGACCCGGATTTCGCTGATATCGGGGTTAAAATAATCCCGCAGCGAGCGCACTCCGAAATCACTCTCCTGATATATGAGTGACGGCGCACGAACCGTTTTGGCCTTTTCCTGTAATTTATCAAGCAATCTGAGAAGACGGTGGTAGTCATTTGAAAGCTCTCTTTTTTTCCTATGTATCCCTGCCGTACGGACGATATAACCGATCTTCTCATCCTCATTTATCTGATCCATCAATTCCTTCAGTTTTTTGCGATCCTCCTCATCCTCTATCTTTCGAGATATACCGCCACTCTGCTTGTCGGGCATCAAGACAATATAGCGTCCCGCAAGCGATATATAGGTGGTAAGCATCGCCCCTTTCCGTTCAGTCTCTTCCCTCTGCACCTGAACCAGTACTTCCTGGCCGACTTTGAGTACAGGTTTTCGTTCCGAAACATCTTTCCTCTCTTCTATCAGGTACTTTGAACTGACATCATGCAGGGGGAGAAACCCGTTTCTGCCGCCCCCGTAGTCCACGAAAGCCGCCTGAAGACCGCGTTCCACCTTGACGACAATTCCTTTGTAGATATTTCCAGTTGTCCGTTCTTTAATGGACATCTGAATGTTATATTCCGCCAGTTTGCCATCAGGATCAACAATTGCCATGCGGCTCTGTTCTTCATCGATAGCATTTATTAGCATTTTTCTTCTCATATCAAATCCTTCTTCTTTCCTATATAAAATCGTTTACATTACCTTTACCGATTCTGATAACCTCGGGAGTATCATCAACCAGAGTTACTATGCTGGATTGTTCTGCACCCAGAATACCACCATCGATAATCAAATCCACGCAATGTCCCAGTTTTTTCTCAATCTCGAATGGATCACCTAATATCTCGCCATCTTCCATAGTTGCGCTTGTGCTTATAATAGGATGCCCCAATTCCCCAGCAAGGGAGAGACATATCTGATTATCCGGAACCCTGATTCCTGTTGTTTTTCTCTTCGGCAGCAGGATTTTAGGGACGAGTCTTGATGCCTCAAGTATGAAAGTA
Source organism: uncultured Syntrophales bacterium (assembly GCA_964650385.1). GTDB lineage: Bacteria > Desulfobacterota > Syntrophia > Syntrophales > JADFWA01 > JAUSPI01. The sequence goes on from CAZYTP010000036.1 coordinate 7,708, forward strand.
TATGGGCCAGGCAACATACGTTTCATTGTCTTGTATGCGTAGTTTGATACCTTGGCATAGCGGCTTATATCCTTTAAGTCCGCACAGATAAAACTAAAAGGTTTTTTTTTGTTTCTCCTTTTGATCTCATAGATCTTCTCGATTCCACTCTTGTTAAAAAGATTACACCCGATTCCATACACCGTGTCGGTAGGATAAACAATTATTCCTCCATCCTCCAATATCTGGACAGCCTTTTTGATTAATCGAAGCTGCGGGTTATCACTGTTGATTGTGAGAAGCATCTCATCCCTTATAGTTCTTTCAAACAGACCTATACCCCAAATTAAGGAAATTAAGTCCCAAAAACCTGTTTTTTGCGGCTTAATATACTAAAAACAGCAAGGTTTATCAATAAGATTGTTTTGTAGTGCGATATAAGGTAAAGAGCAACTCCCCATCCTACCCTGCACCCGATACGTAAGTCACCCTTCACCTGATGACAAGACCGAGGCAATATGCCGCTCCCATCTATAAGCGAGACACTCATACAACTTAAAGTAGTTGCTATAAAAAAGCTACAACTCTTTAATAACCTGGTTTTTTCTTTGGTTTAATGAGGGGGTCGGTCTGGTTTCTCCCCCTCTTCTTTCATCAGATCAGATATCCGGTGGGCAGGGGAACCAGTAAAAATTTGTGAAAAATGAACCAGAAAACTAAAACCATCAGGGTATATATGGCAACAGACGAGAGAGTCCGGACAGGCATTGGCCGCTTCTGGTCAAGAATAAGAGTGAGTATGGATAGACATATAACGCTTGAAACTATGAAGCCGAGAAAATCCAACATATATATCCATACAAAAACGATGGCAATTGATATTATTATATATTTTAAATCTTTCCCTGAGAGGTGTTCTCTCTTAATATCTTTTGCAAAGAATGTCTGTGCAAACATGATCGCCGATGACAAAATAAGGAATATCAGTATCAAATGTGGGAAGATTGAACAATTGTACTGTAATCCAAAGGTCTGCGACCAGAAAACAAGCGCTATTAGTATAAAGATAACTGACACAATTCGATCAGCCTTCATCTAATGACACCTCCTTTACCTTCCACCTCTTGCCAAACCGCTTCATCAACAAAGGCCAGCCAAGCGATAAAATAGACATGACGATCAGAACCCAGGACAGGGGTCTATCGAAAAAGATCATCCATTTGTTGGGCAAAACCTGCCCCATCAGAAGGGCCTGCACAAAACCCATTTCTCCGATAGGGCCGAGGATCAGACCGAGGGTTATCGGACCGGGATGAAAATCCAGGCGTTTCAGTATGTAACCGATTACTCCGAGTGTCAGCATGATAAAGACATCGGTAACGTTATTACGGATAGAATACGAACCTATAATCGTAAGGAATAATATAATAGGAGCCAGAAAGCGAATGGGAAGACGGACAACGGTTTGATGCAGAATCCTTCCCGCCATGATACCCACGGGGATCATGAGAATCGTAGACACAAACAGAGACATGATAAAGGTATACACCACATCGGAATGCATCGTAAACAATTCCGGTCCCGGCCTGAGCCCGTGCAGCAATAAAACCCCGTAGAGTACCGCATCCGGGGGTGCCCCAGGGATGCCCAGCGTCACCAGCGGTATCATGCCGCCTCCCACCACGGCATTGTTTGAAGCTTCTGTGGCAATTATACCGTCGGGTATGCCGGTACCGAATTTTTCCGGCGTCTTCGACACCCTGACGGCTTCATTGTAAGCTACAAGGTTTGCAACGCTCCCGCCTGCTCCCGGAAGAATACCGACAAGGGTTCCCACTATCGATGATCGCAGGAGATTCCCCTGCTTTTTCATGACTTCCTTGAACGTTTTGAAAACAATACCGGTCTGCCGCTTCGTTTCGGTCAGGTGAAATATTTTAGATCTCTGTTGGATCATGGTAAGCGCTTCCGGTATGCAGAAAAATCCGATGAGCGCCACAATCAATTCGATACCTCCCTGCAGCTGAGGATAATCTAACGTGCATCGGACATCTCCGCCTATGGGAGCAATTCCGATCGTAGAGATGAGAACTCCGATGGCTCCTCCGATAAATCCCTTGAGGACATTTTTTGATGCGAGTGAAGAGATGATCGTAATTCCGAAGACGGCCATCCAGAAGTACTCGGGGGGGCCGAATTTCAGTGCGACCGCTGCCAGCGGAGGTGAAAGGAAGAGCAGAAAAAATACCCCGACAATCCCCCCATAGGCTGAAGCAAACGTCGCGGTGAGAACCGCTCGTTCCCCTTCACCTTTCTTGGCCATCGGATATCCGTCGAATGTGGTTCCGATCGATGACGGAGTACCTGGTGTATTCACAAGAATTGCCGAAAAGGCGCCACCGTAAATACAGGCCATATAGATAGCCCCAAGGACGATCAAACCTTCCGTGGGATTCATCGTAAAGGTAAAGGGAACAAGAAGGGCGACCGCCATGGTGGCGGTCAGCCCCGGTAATGCTCCTGCCATAAGACCGCCGAAAAGACCGGCGATAATCATGAGAATTACTTTGATCGTAAAGATATGACCAAATGAAGCTAAAATGGCCTCAATCAAGGTTTGACTCCTCTGTGGCAATCATTATTTCAGCAAGCCTAAGTCCTTCAGGAGCTGTTTGTAATACTTCGACAATTTGGTAACCAATTTTTTCGATGCGTCTTCGCCGTAATATTCCATGATGAACCCGAGATCTTCCATTTTCTTAATTACAACGGGATCATAATTGACTTTCTCAAAAGCCTTTTCAAGAACCTTGCGAATCTTTTTTGGTGTCTTGGGCGGGACAGCGACTCCTCGATATGCCCCCTCGACAAATTCATAGCCCAGCTCTTTGAAAGTCGGAACATCGGGCAGTGCCTTGGCTCTCTTGTCTGCCGCGATCGCCAATGCCCGCATCTTTTCCGGATATTGGGCTGCCATGGATGTGTACGTCATCAATGCCTTAACATGGCCTCCCAGAAGGGCTGGAACGGCCGCTCCGGAACCGGTAAAAGAGATGTACGTGAGCTTGAGGCCGGCAACTTTGCCAAAGGCTTCACAGCCAAGGCTGTTTGCTGACGGTTGACCGCTGCCTCCCACGCTGACTCCGGGGTTCTTTTTGGCATATTCGACAAAATCCTTCAGCGTTTTGATTTCGCTGTCCGTTTGAACTGCCAGAATGTCGGGTGTGAATTCAAACATGTATACATTGTTTATCTTTTTAGTTTCGTACCCTGTATTTCCTCGGGTCATCGGCTGCACAATCGTATGGGGTAAATTCGTGCCGTAAATGGTATATCCGTCCGGCTTCGTTCGCATCAGTTCGGACCAACCCACGGCGCCTCCACCACCCTTTTTATATATCATGACAATCGGCACACCGAGAACCTTCGAAAGCGACTCCTGTTGAATTCGTGCTGTGATATCGGATTCACCACCGGGATTAAAACAAATAACATAGTTGATCGGTTTATCCGGATACCCGGCTAATGCGGCTGACGTAAAGGTCAGCCCGACCAGTACAACTAAGGAAAAAAGAATAACACTAAATTTTTTCATTTGTTCTCTCCTTTCAATAATGAATTGAAATGTTTATGTAACTAAGGCCATTGAAACCAATATCGGACACTTACACCTCCTTTCTTTTGTAAGGTTTTTTTCACATCTTTTTACTTTCTGTATCGACCCTTCAATTCTCCCACTTTCAGGAACCGGCCACAATTTCCGCAATACTCTTGCCCAGTTCCTTAGTTGTTGCTGTTCCTCCCAGATCGGGGGTTTTTACGTTCCGCTCATCAATAGCGATCTCTATGGCTTCTTCGATAACACGTGCCGCATCGAGTTGCCCGAGGTGTTCGAGCATCATAGCACCAGACCATATCTGACCGATAGGATTTGCGATTCCCATCCCCGTAATGTCCGGCGCAGAACCGTGGACCGGTTCAAACATGGAGGGGTAGTTTCTTTCCGGATTTAAATTACCCGAGGCGGCAATACCGAGACTTCCCGCAATAGCTGGCCCGATGTCCGATATAATATCTCCGAATAAGTTACTTCCAACAATGACATCGAAATATTCAGGCTCAGAGATAACTCTGGCACAAAGCGCGTCAATATGGAATTGATCTGTTTCAACTTCAGGATAGTCTGATGAGAGTTCTTTAAATATTTCATCCCAGTAGGGCATTGTGAAGACGATTCCATTCGATTTGGTAGCCGAGGTCAGATGTTTCCTGTCACGTTTTTTCGCAAGCTCATAGGCAAATCTCTGAATTCTTTCCACGCCTCTTCTGGTAAAGATTGATTCCTGAACGGTTATCTCATCCTCCGTTCCCTCATAAATCCTGCCGCCGATGTTTGAATATTCTCCTTCGTTGTTTTCTCTGACAACGTAGAAATCAATATCCCCGGCTTTTTTGTCTCTCAGGGGGCTCGTTATTCCCCGTAATAATCTCACGGGTCGAATATTAACATATTGCCGGAATTCCCGCCGTATAGGGATTAGAAGACCCCATAGTGATACATGGTCGGGAACACCCGGTGTTCCGACGGCACCAAGAAATATGGCATCATACGGTTTTAATTGATCCAATCCGTCCGACGGCATCATCTCACCATTTTCGACGTAATAATCGCATCCCCACGGAAAGGTCTTCCACTCAAGTGAAAATCCGAATCTCGTGCCGGCAGCATCAAGAACACGAATACCCTCTTCTATTACCTCTTTACCTATTCCGTCACCCGGAATAACGGCTATTTTATACATAAGCTTCCCTTTCGTATTTTCACTACTTTGTTCCGTAATTAATCTTCGCTTATTTTATCAAGTTTCTTTCTCTTTTAGCAATTCTTTTTATATAATTTTAACAATCTCCATTGGTCTTCGCAAAAGAAAAAAGGACACGACCCTAAAGGCCACGCCCCCGCACGGGGGGCGACTATATTGATTCCATTTTGTTATGCCATTTTTCTTGTTTCAATCCACGCCCCCGCATGGGGGGCGACAGATGCTTAAGCTCAAGAGCAATCTATATGTGAGTTTCAATCCACGCCCCCGCATGGGGGGCGACTTTCAGTTGCTACTTGCGTATCATCATATATCCCTGTTTCAATCCACGCCCCCGCATGGGGGGCGACTCGATGGATCTCAAATTCTACCGTCAGGAATATGTTTCAATCCACGCCCCCGCATGGGGGGCGACGGCCGTGACGTACAAGGTGGAGGTGGTAAAATGTTGTTTCAATCCACGCCCCCGCATGGGGGGCGACCGATTACTCATATTTAATTGAGGCCGCGATGTGTTTCAATCCACGCCCCCGCATGGGGGGCGACAGGATAAAGTGACTGATTACGTTGATGATAAGGTGTTTCAATCCACGCCCCCGCATGGGGGGCGACGAATTTTAATCGTGTCAGCACCAGCATTTAAACTGTTTCAATCCACGCCCCCGCATGGGGGGCGACCAGTTCCATCTACGGGTTCAGCGAGTGGAACTACGTTTCAATCCACGCCCCCGCATGGGGGGCGACGGAGAATGAAAAATGGCAAGAATACCTTATGATCCAGTTTCAATCCACGCCCCCGCATGGGGGGCGACGCGGAACTTTGCATTGAAGAACGAGTTGAAACTCTTGTTTCAATCCACGCCCCCGCATGGGGGGCGACGATGTACCCGGTGAAGGTGTGGACTGCATCATCGGTTTCAATCCACGCCCCCGCATGGGGGGCGACTCTTCAGGGCATTCCGCACGACTCCACGCTTCATAGTTTCAATCCACGCCCCCGCATGGGGGGCGACAGCTTACCGGCAAGACATCGGTAAGGCTTTAACCTGTTTCAATCCACGCCCCCGCATGGGGGGCGACTGTCTTCTTATAACTTATCGAATTTTAAATAGATATTCCCTGTTTTTTGCGAAGCTTCCTTTTTCCAATCCATAACATACTTGATTATCAATGAACATTTTTAATAATCCTCTTATCATAGGACGTTAGATATAGTGCGAACCTCACGGGAAATGCATGTGAGCTATGGGTTCGCAAACAATATTTAAACGATTAAAGGCCCTTCAGGGTCAGGTGTTTCTTTGGCTCCAACATGTTCTACCCGACGCTTCCAGTTAGAACCCAAAAAATAAAACCTGAGACTATCTGCCTGCAAATCAATTTCATCAATCAACCTCTGGCGCAGAACTGCCCACTGGGCCGGATCAATAACACATTCAAAAACAGAATACTGAACCCGTTGACCATAATCCAGACAAGCCTTCGCCACCCTTCGCAAACGGCGTTGCCCACCATCTTCACTGGTGGCAACGTCGTAACTAACGATTACAAGCATATTGCCTCCTTTCTATTTCCAGATAAAAGGCGGGTATCCATCCAGATCACCGCGCAAATAACGCGCCAGCAATAAAGCCTGAGTATGAAACAACAACCCGACAGTAACCTTTTCTCCGAGAAATGGATGGATTATCTCTTCCTGTTTCCTCTTTTGATAAGCCACTAAAACCGTCTTTCGTGTTTCGTCATTCATCAGAACAGCGCCTGAATCTGCCTGTTTAAAACCTTTTTTCTGAACCTGGCGGAGGTTAATGAGCGAGAGAGCCAACCTGTCGGCCAGAAAAGGTCTGAATTCTTCCATCAGGTCAAGCGCCAGTCCGGGCCTGCCGGGGCGATCCCTGTGTAAAAATCCAACCGCAGGATCCAATCCGACCGTTTCGAGAGCCGAACGGATATCATGTACGACAAGCGTGTATAAAAACGATAACAAACAATTTACGTTGTCTAAAGGCGGACGTCGATTCCGTTCTTGAAAGAAAAAATCTTCTTTTTGTGCGGTTATCAAATGATCAAACACTTTAAAGTATGTATGTGCGGCATCGCCTTCAAGTCCGCGCAATACATCCAAAGATTGTTCCGGGTTCAAGGATTTCAGAGAACCGGTAAGCCGCTTTGATGCATGTTGAACTTTGTCTATATCCAGCTTATCAGAGTGGTCCCTGAGGGCCCGCTGAAGTACGGTTCTACTGTTCGCAATTTTCCCAATAAGTATGTTTTTTGCCATTTCGGAAGAAAAAGCAGGATCGTCCGCACGCCGGTATTGTTCCCGACGCAACAAAACATTTCCCGAAACAGGCCCCTGTACTCTCGCAAGGAAACGCCCATATTCAGATAAAAAACTGATAGTCACGTCACGTTCGGCACAAAAACCCATCAAAAAAGGGCTGCATGACACCTGTCCGAAACAGACAATCCCGCCTATCGTATGAACTGGAACGCGCAGACGGACTTCTTTTTCTATCTTGACCACAACAGCCTCGCCCTCTTTCGAGAGATAAGCCCCCTGCGTAGTCACGAAAAGGGTATTTAGATGCTTTTTCATGGCTTGCTGATTACTCCGGCTAAATAACGTTTCACAGAACGTCTCTTTCCAATGGTCTTGGGCAAACATACGGCGGCCAGCGAACAACTGTCGCACTTCTTCATATACTCAGGCTTAGGCGTGTCTCCTGATTTGACAAGCTCATGTAATCGGTTTGCCGCGTCTTCTGTCTCAAGTCTCAAAGCGCTGTCAAATAAAACATCCTGACGCCGCCGGGTTTTACCGTAAAAAAGCGCTCCGCACGGGATTTCAACATTCAGCATCTCTTCCAGACACAGTGCTTGCGCGCAGATCTGCACCCTGTCATAATTGCCTTTTTTCGGCTTGCCCCGTTTGTATTCCACCGGAAACGGCTGCCACATTGCCGATTTTTCTTTTCCCGAAACAGGTTTTCGATGAAACTCGACGACATCGGCTTTGCCGATCAGCCCCAGCCGCAACGAACGAAGAGGCATACCATATTCAATGCGAACATCACCCCTGGATTCCCTGTCTGCCGCATGAACCCGTTCGTGCATGATCCTGCCTTCCGCTGTGAACAGATTTTCAGCCCAAAGTTGTTCAATATGAATCAGGGCGCACTGCCTTTCACAAAATAGGAGATGCTGCAAGGCTGAAATAGGAAGTAGGTCATCTTCGGTGTACATAGCGTCACTTGTTACCTAATTTATTACCTATATTAATTGTTATTACCTAATTCCCGGTTTTATTCCATTTTGCATTTCTGTCAACAGCCAAGGCATTCAATAACCCCTTGCGACCGAAAGTCTGCGCTTCGTTTGTTTTGCGGATTATCCATCATGGCGTTTTACCCCTTTTCATTCAACTGTTTCCGTCTTTTCTGAGTAATGTCCAGATAGTTCTCGGGGGAGACAACCTTCTTGCGGGTCTTTCGTTCCAAGTCTTTTCTCGCCTTCCCTGCAACCTCTCCGCCTTTCCGTGCGGCACGCTTGCTTTCCTGAAAACCCTTTGCATCATCCACCCGCGTTATTTCAGTCGTGGCCGCCTCTCCAAGCATGGAAAAAATCAATTCAAGGTCCGTCATATGGTCCCTGAGATTTTCCCGAATCAGCCCCTTAAGCTTTTTGTGTTCGCCAGGCGTAACACCAAAGGCGGCTTTTGCGATCTCGGCGGTTAGTATCGCGTATTCCTTCTCGTGCCTTACCTCCCTCTCTTTCCATTCGTCTGTAAGCTCCTCCCTGATGGCGATGCCGCGCATCCGCTTCTCAATCCAGTCATCAGAATAGCCTTTCGCCTTATACAGAGCGCGGGTTCTTTTGGTTGCCAGCTCGGGGTCCTCTATCTCCTGAACCCGCTCGTAGCCGACCTTTGCCATCCAGCGCTTGAACGGCTCGGCCTTGGGCGAGGGTACGGACTGAATGATGCGGAACATTGTTTCGGTATTGGCGCAGTCGGTAAGCCGCATCTTCCCGTCAGGCGCTATCATTTTCAACTGTCCGATTTTTTCGGACACTTCGATGTAACCTTCTGAAATCATACTATTCTTGAGATCACTCCAATATTTGCGTGGCCTATCACTTCCAGTGAGGACTTCGATTACATCAATGATGGAAAACCACCATTCATTCTTGTGAATCGTTTTACGTATTTCCTTACCCCTGAATACGGCGATATTCGTTTCCATCTTCCCTCCTTATCCTTCCTTCAGAATCCGTGTCAGATAACTCTTCACCGACCGCTGCTTCTGGCTCGTCTTCGGCAAGCATTCGGCAACGAGCGAGCAACTGTCGCACCGCTTCGCATAGACCGGCGGTGGCGTCCGGCCGGGGGCAATGAGCGTATGCGCCCGTTTTCCGCCCACGCCTGCTCGATATAAATCAGAGCACACTGCCTTTCGCAGAAATGCAGGTGCTGCAAGGCGGAAAAGGGGATGAGGTCGTTTTCGTTATACATTGTAAATCCTCATAAGTAAGATATCAGAAGCCTTAGCCAAAAAACATTTCTGCACATTAAATAATTAACCCCGCTTCCTTTGCATAAACCAGGGGAAGAACTCCTTCCATGTAACCGAGGAAGTCGGGGTCGTAAGGCGCCGTCCATTTATATAGTTCCTCGTGTCCTCGAACTGGTTCAAGTGATAATAAATTAATCTTTTGGGACCAAAGCTGAACACTGTTCCTCAGCAAATCCAAGGTGGAAACCTTTTTCCAAGCTTCCAGAGCCTCAACGATATCTTTGTCAATTACAACAATTCGAGTATCGGCATCGATAACGCGACAAAGCTTTGCTACTTCCGGGTAATCACATTTTCGTTCACGCTCTTTGATTATTTCTGTCTTGGTGTTATAATCGCTCATGATCTCACGCCGCATCGCTTCGGTTACAGTATCGGTTGCAGATAAATTTTGAATCAAGTCTTCCTCAAACAATTTATTGAGTACTAATCGCGACGTATCAAAAGCCGGGTGGCGATTCAAAAGCGGATCAATAACGCGAAAGTCCCAAATTTCGGCTGTTTCATCGTCTCCATGTCGGTTTGCACGACCTCCAATCTGAATTAGACTGGTGGTGGCAGAACTTTCCCGAAAAGCAGTGTTAAAAGAAAAATTCATACCTGCTTCCACGCAACTGGTTGCCACAAGTGTCCACTCTGTTACGTTTCTGAATTCGAGACGTCGTAATATTCGTTCAACAATGCGATTCCTGTCAATAGGGACAAGTGCTGTAGACAAGTGCAGGACAGAATGTCCCGCTTTTTGCATCTCTCTGGCTATAACCGCGGCGGATTGAACAGTATTCAAAATTACCAAACGTGGCCCACGCTTCGACAAAACAAAATTAACAAGTTCGCCTCTGTTCAAAGGTTTTTCACAAGAATGATACGTAATCCTTTTAAATTCTCTTTGACTTGAGTCTTTTCGCAGCTTTTCAGGAATTAAATCGGGAATAGATTCCGGTGGGTCCACAAATTTACTGTTCAGCCAAAATCGTGACAGAGAACCAGAAGCCAAAACAAAATGGCAACGCCATTGTTGCGTCAGTTCCTTAAGCCAAAGCCACGTTTGCGGCCACAACCAGGACGGGATGGCTGCATGTGCTTCATCTACAAAAACAGCCGAACCAGGGAGTTCATGAAGTTTCCTAAGTTTTGCAGGGTGATTGCTTCCCATGGTTTCAAAAAACTGCACGGCGGTAGTAACGGTGATCGGTGCTTTCCAGAGCGTAGTCATCTGGCGCAATTTAATATCATCAAACTCTGCCTGATGGTGATGTTCGGCTACGATCTCTTCAGGATTTTCTCCTGGAAGTGTGAGTGCTTTGCGGTACACATCAACCGATTGCTTGATGATGTTGGTATAGGGTAATACAACAACAATATGACGAAGCTTTTTGGCTATGGCTACCTGCAGCATATGAGCCATTACCGCAGTTGTTTTCCCCGTACCTACAGGACTGTCGCATGCTTGCATGGAAGGATTTGTATCCGCGAAACGACAAGCATTGTAGATATTACGACGTTGCTGATTACGAGTGGAGAAAGGGTCCTTTTGGGATAAGCTTTCAATGTAATTGTCAAGGGCCTGGAGTCTCTCCTTCCAGCGGACTTCGGGAGGATCAACAAGTTTTGCTCCACCATAGTGTCGTGCTGTATCACCGTGGTCGGCATCTACCAGGCATGATAGGGCCAAACGTCGAGTTAGGCCGTTCCAGCCCAATCTTTTGAGTTCAGATTTATCTACAGTTGACTTGATATATCTCTCATGTTCTTGCAAATAGTTTTCGAGCCGCTTTTCTGTTCTATCATGCCAATTGGGATCACGAAAAAAAAACTCTTTGCCTTTCGCCGCTTCTGCAAATATAGAACACAGGCCTGCATGATGCCCATAAACCATTAAGGCAGACTCCATATGATTTATTCGAAGCAATCTGGCTGTACCGGCCTCCACATGATTAACAGGCAATGCAACTCTTTTGTCGCTTTTTAGCACCTTTTGGTTTTTAATATCTAATTTTCCTAAGTCGTGCAAACATGCTGCAGATCGCACAACCTCCACAAATATATGCTCGCCGTCAGTCATATAGCAGGCCGCTCTTCTGGCATTCTCTTCAGCCCCGCTCAAAACATTTTCAATATGTTCTGTATAGGATTGAGCTGGAATGCCAAGTTTTGGTTTTGCACTGTGAGCCAATGGTTCCATTCTTATTGTTCCATCAGGTCTCGAATAGGTTCAACTTTTTTCTGCAACTCGTCGGGTAACTTTGTAGGTACTTCATAATCATCCCACGAACTCGACGGCTTCTCTGGCTCGTCTTTCTTTTTGGGTGTAAGCGCATCAATTAATAAAAAATCGGAACATGAGCCTAATGCCGATTTGTGCTCAATATACCAGGCATGACGAATATCCACAAAAGGGCGAATATAAGAAGCTGTATGTGGATAGGCGTATGGAATGATTTTAAGCAATAGATCAATGTCCTGCTTCGTACAGCCTGATTTAACGGCCGCTGTGGGATTGATAAAAAACGGCATACAATAAACACCGTGTTGAACAATGCGATACGCCAACGGTGCCATGCCACGATCCTTACCCTCTTGCACGCCAGCTTTACTGGTATTGGTCATGCGCTCAATCTCGACCGGAGCGATAGAAACCCCCAAGGCAAATTGAGCAACACCAGTTTTAATCGTATCTGATGACCCCTCTTCCAAAAATGTATTACCGAACACTCGACCGTCCCAGTATTTCATTTTGAATTCAGAACCTCCATTTTCCAGCTCTTTTTTGATCTTATTTCGGTCTCGACCGCGACTCTCAAGAATATAAAATACTTCATGATCCAAGGATGGTTGAAAATTCTTTGAGATTTCCCCCCAAACAGGTCCCTCCTTGTTTTCAATCAGATCGCGCACTTTTCGCTTAAATGAAACAGGGGAAATTTCACCCCTTTTATCATGCCTTCGACGAGGATCACTTTCTCGATCCGGATCTCCGTTTGGGTTGGAATTTTTAATTTCAAGAACCAAGAGACCGGTAGCCCTTACCAATCCTTCATTTTTAGTGTTTTTAGTCGTCATTTGAATCCTCCTTTATGCATTTTGATTTTTAAATTCTATATTTTCGAACCCTTGCTTTCAGAACGCGCAAGGTAACCCAACAACATCTGAGCTTTGGCCGCATCATCTGTGCGATTAGGCAAGTCACAATCAGCCAGGTCTCTCGCAACTTGTCCCATCTGTCCAAGTGCCCATTTAACCAAGCGGTATTCCTCACCCTGTACTTTGTCTGCCCACGCCTTATAAATCATAAGGCGCTCATTAAGTCTGGCAATTCCTTGCTCAGGGTTATCGATAGCAATCGGCATCATGGCATTGCCGATTAATTGTGGTGGGATATCCTTTTTGCGCACGTGATTGCAATACTCCTTATGCAAGGTATCGGATAGCGCAAGCAACCTTCCAACATTAAATGCAGCTTCTTTCATGAATTTCTCCTTTCTGTATCCAAGTTTGAATAGCAGTATTGACGCAATTGACACACCTATCAGCATTGTTTTTCGTGCATCACTTGAAAACGTTTTCCAGTTTCCGGAGCGAACTGCCCCGCCAATTCCGAGAAAAAGAGGACTGAACCGCTGTAATGCAAGAGTTAACAGTCTTTTTGATGAAAGTTCGGCCTCATTTTGTTCTCCAAGAAAAATGTCATAAACCTCACGAAGATTACATCCCGGCACTCTACTTTTAGCTGCCCCATTTCTTATCCATTGATGCTGAAAGCATCGCATGGCTGAAGCTGGAGACGGGCATGATGGTTTTATGGTAATGGCTTTTTCACCTTTCTTGCCAGGAAGAATAATCGAAATCGGAGGATGATTATTCGATGCAAATTGCCATTCCTCTGCTCCAGAGACAATATTCTCAATTGTAAATGAAGAATTTAGTGCTAACTGCTTACGTCCTTGGTCTATCTTGGTAAGCACAAAAACATGAACGAATGAGTTTTTGTTTAGAGCAGGCACACCTTTTAATGCAGAACAAACAGATCTCGCAGTTTCTTCGAAAGCGGCCTCTGACGTTTCACTTTCAGTAGTTTCTACAAAAAGGTCAGCTAAATTGATGGTAGATTCAGGTATATCCTCGAGATAGACAATAAGCAGATCGGGGTTTTTGTTATCGCTACTTGGCACTGTCTGCCATGTTTTACCCTTTCGTTTTTCGTCTGTAATGTAAAGCATAGAATTATGTAGTTCTCTCGTCAACTTTTTGCTGACGGGAAAAAGTTCAGAACTAATTTTGCCGTACCGTCTGTGGCATGGGGCATCCTTATTCATGGAAAATAAAAATGTTGGTCCTAAGACAGGAATCTTAGGTTCCGGGAATGTGCCCGTCTCTAATGATGTTATCTCTCCGGTTACTGCACAAATAGATATGGACGATTCTGTCGATAAGTCTTTTTTTTGTAAAAAAATATCGCTAATATACCTTCCAAGGGCAGGATCTGTTATTCGATATTCGAAATCTGCATAATCATCCAAATCAAACAAGATAGGAATTGTTATAGCCGTCTTGCCTTGCTTGTCCTTGTAGATTTGTTCCCTTTGGTCCCATTTGCCGAACAACAGTTTTTCCACAAGCGCAATTGATTGCAGGCTTCCATCAGAGTATCCTCTGATTGCAGATTGTGATAATTGTGTAGAAAATGAATCAATATCCCCTTTATACGATTTTAGCCGGTTGATAAGCTCAATCATACCTGCCAAATTGGAATCGGTGTTGTCTAAAATTTCAAGTAATTCATTAGGATAATCAAAAAGTCGCCCAGTTAACCGGTTCCTTTCAGACTGATTATAGGCCAATTCCGAATCCTCACAGATTTTAAACATGCTGTCACAACTGTTTGCCACGTTTTTACCATTAAGTGCATCATGAACCTCCAAAGGATGCCTTGAAAGTTTCCAGATCGGGACTTTAAGATTTATCACCGGAAAACTTTTTTGCTTATCCGGCGCAATCTTCCACATTTTGGCCATTTTATCAGAAGGATATTGCTCAATAGTCGCTATTTGACCTTTTGAATCAAACCCAACAATAAAACCTTCTTCCCTTTTATGTTCTGTTATCCAGGGATGTTTACTTTTGATCTTCAATTCGCATCGTTTAATGCTGTTATTTAGCAAAACAATTTCATTAATCATATTTCAGTACCCCTTCCAGTATTTCAACATTTTGGCGATATGTTGGCTTTGCCTTACCGTTTATGGGGCTGTCAAATACTGTGTGAAGCATCGAAGGCAGTATTTGATTTATGTTTTGCTCAACATGAGTACCCTCTCGAAGTGGTCCAAAATATGACGGCACAAACTCTTTCCAACCGAGACAGGGGGTATAAAAATACTGTCCTTTTCTCAAACGACGCAAAAATATCTCCTGAAGCGCATGGAGGTGATTATTACCACGTGGTGATTCGGCTACAGCTTCCACTACACCATGGATGCGATAACAGACATTGACAAGTATGGTTGCTGGAATTTGATATGAAGCACCCTTGGATATTTGATTAGCTTTTCGGAGAGGACCCCCATAATTAGTGACGTACTTATGGAATTTTATAGGCGAACAGATTTCGACTTTAGTTGGATGAATGTATGCACTTTCCAAACGTACTATTGCCTCAAACATACCTTTAGCCGCTGAATAGGTCGGAGCTGGATAAGAGATAGGCGTTGCACCTGAATCGGGCCGTGTAAACATAGCTGCTGGACCTGCAATTTCAAACGATACTTTATATGGTTCTTTCATCACTATAACCTCACGTTTTCTAAGTTAGTAAATATCCATGTAGTATTTCTGTCACATCAAAGTAATTCGGAACATGACTTACTTAGTTCGGAAGCATTTTAAAAGCATTACTCTTAAAGCACTGGCAGTGCTCGCGTTTCTGAATGTCTAACAAATTCCCGTTTCAAAAAAATCCCACTTTTAAATTCATCCGAACACTTTCCCACATCATGCCACAACCCCGCTAGGTAACCCCAATTCCTGGCGTCAAAAGCATCAACAAATAACCGGGCCATTTCTGCGACATTCTGCAGATGTTCTTCCAGCGACTGCCAGTCAGAGGGCGGTTTTCCTTCCAGGCTGTGTGCATAATGTTCTTGAGTCATAGTATAACGCTCAAACTACCTAAATTGGGGAGTTTGCCAAGGCCGTTTAATCAACAGAAGAATTCATTTAACCTCTTTGAAAGCCACGCATAATCCTAAATATTTAAAAAGCAAGAGATTCTAAGAACCCAAAATCCGACATAGGTTTAAGTGGATCAGTTTTTTGGAGGTTTTTGCTC
>CAZYTP010000037.1:0-23333 GCA_964650385.1 uncultured Syntrophales bacterium
TTCAAAGAACAGAATGCTTGGCACTCATATGCAAATTCTTAACCGGAAATTACTGCAAAAAAGTAAGAAAATGAAAAGGAGGATAGAAATGATTAGCAAAAAGGGATTTACACTAATTTTATGTGCTGTGTTTATGTTTGTATCGTTGATCACAGCTATGCCATCTCATGGCGAAAATATTCTTAATAGAATAGAGAAGACAGGCGAGGTCAATATGGGCTTTCGAGAAGGCTCCGTTCCCTTTGGTTTTATGAATCAAAAAGGGGAATGGGTGGGCTTTGGTCTGGACCTTGGGGAGGAAATAGTAAAGGGCTTGGACGCGAAATTCGGGAAAAAATCAAGCTCATAAAACAACCGATCAATCCCAAGACCCGGATTCCCTTGGTCGTAAACGGCACGGTCGATATCGGCATTGGATCAACAACCATTACCCTGGCCAGGGAAGAGGTCGTCGACTTCAGCCTTCCCTATTTTCTCACAGGGACCAGGCTTTTGGTTCCAAAGGATAGTTCCATCAAGGATTTTCCTGACCTGGCCGGCAAGCGGGTCGGCATGGGCAGCGGGTCTACCGCTAATATAAAGGGCATTGATAAGGCCATGGAATCCGGCCTTATCAAACCAGCCTGCAAGAAGGTCCTCTTTGAAGAGCACAATAAGGGGTTTCTGGCTCTTCAACAGGGTAAAATCCACGCCTATTTCACGGATGCCAGCATACTGGCCGGCATGACGGCAAAAGCCAGAAATCCAGAAGATTGGAAAATTATCGGCAGGTACCTGACATATGAACCCTATGGAATCATTCTTCCTGAAAATCAGGGTGAATGGCGTGATTTCGTGAACGCCACGCTTATTAAAATGATTAAAAGCGGCAAGTTTGAGGAAATTTACGATAAATGGTTCGGTCCGAACGGTGAGGTTCCGCTGCCCATGAGCAAAGAATACAAAACTCTGCTTAAAGCATTGAGCTATCCGGACTAAGTCGTATTCCTTCAAGGAAAAGGCCTCTTATCAGAATTCGGGCATTTTTTGAGAAACGAATGATAAAAGGGGCCTTGCCCTTAGCTTTTAAAAATGATCGCCAACAATTATCAATAAATTCTTCAATGCCGGATCGGTTATGGGCCTTTTTAATTATACGTTTGATTGGAGTGTTCTCTGGCGGCATCCCTATGGCGGTTTGTTAGTCAGCGGCATTTTTACCACCCTCCACTTATCACTATTGGCCTGGATTATAGCCGTTGTGTTGGGTGTCACGATTGGCATTTTTCGGGTTTTACCGTTCCGGTTGGTCCGTTTCGCAGGAAGCGCCTATGTGCAGCTCTTTCGCAACATACCCTTTCTGGTTCAACTTTTTTTCTGGTATTTCGCAGCGCCTCTATTCCTGCCCAAACCAGCGCAGGAGTGGTTGTACGATAATGTGCCCAATTATTCATATTGGGCCGGAGTTATCTCCCTGGGAACATATACAGCTTCTCGGGTGGCAGAGCAGTTTCGTTCCAGTCTTTTGTCAATTTCGCAAGATCAATACCGGGCTGCATATTCCACGGGTCTTACAACCTTGCAGACTTACCGTTACGTCATTGCTCCATATGCCTTCCGAATCATTATACCACCCTTTACAACTGAATTCCTGACTTGTTTTAAAAATTCGGCTCTAACTATGACCATAGGCGTAATGGAGATCACACATACGGCGTATTATATTGATTCATTTACCTGGCACGGTCTGGAGACGACTACGGCAGCCAGTCTGGTTTATTTATGCATCGCGCTATGCGTTGTGCTCTTTATGTCGTTAATAGAAAAAAGGATTCATATTCCAGGTATGATTGCCAGGGAACAATGAGCTATGGACCTGAGCGTTATTTCAATAAACTTTAAATTCATGATAGGAGGTCTTGCTCTAACTTTTGAGTTAGCCCTGATGACGATGGTAGGCGGTTTGCTGATCGGCGTTATTCTGTCCATAGCTCGCCTTTCACCCAGACCCTGGTTATATTATCCGGCCACTGCTTACATCCATTTTTTTCGCGGTCTGCCTCTGATTTTGGTGATTTTCTGGTTATACTTTCTGTCGCCCGTTATTACAGGAAGACCTATAGGAGCATTTCCCGCTGCGGTCATTTCGTTTATTGTATTTGAGGCTGCGTATTTCGCTGAAATTATTCGTGCCGGGGTACAATCCGTTTCCCACGGACAGGCCATGGCCGCCTACTCCAGCGGGCTGACCTTTTATCAAACCACACGTTATGTGATTCTGCCGCAGGCACTGCATAATATGGTGCCTGCACTGGTCAATCAGGCCGTAATCATTTTTCAGGATACATCCCTGGCCTATGTCATCGGACTGAGAGAATTCTTGCGCCGGGTCAATTTGGTTGACGCCCGGGAGGCGCGGTCCGTTGAACTCTATCTCTTCGCCGGCTTGGTCTATTTCACAATCTGTTCCGCAGGTTCTCTGGCCATCCATCGGCTCGAAAAGCGGCGAGCAAGGAGTTGTTAGATTGATTAAAATTAAAGGCGTGAGCCTGTGGTATGATAAAAAATTTAAAGCGCTTGATAATATCACTGAAACAATACAAAGAGGCCAGACAGTCGTCATATGTGGCCCCAGTGGTTCAGGAAAGAGTTCACTGCTCAGGTGTATAAACGGCCTGGAGCGTTCCCAGGAAGGCAAGATTTTTGTCGATGGAGTATCCGTGCAGGATCCCGAAACAGATATCCATAAACTCCGCTCTGATATCGGTATGGTATTCCAGCATTTTGAGCTCTATCCTCACATGACAGCAATGCAGAATATAACCTTGGCGCCTATCCGGGTTCGTCACAAATCAAAAAGAGAGGCTGAGGAAAAAGCCATGGAGCTACTCGAACGGGTGGAGATCCCGGAACAAGCTTTTAAATACCCGGAAGAACTTTCTGGAGGCCAGAAGCAGCGGGTAGCCATCGCCCGAGCCATGGCTATGGAACCAAAAACTATGCTTTTTGATGAGTCTACTTCAGCCCTGGACCCGGAAATGATTAAAGAGGTCCTCGATGTCATGATTAACCTGGCCAGGGAAGGAATAACCATGGTTGTGGTAACTCATGAGATGGGATTTGCCAGGGAAGTGGCCGATGAGATCATCTTTATGGATGAGGGGAGGATCATCGAGCGGGGCGCTGATCACAGCTTTTTTGATAATCCGAAAAGTGAAAGGACCCGTCAGTTCTTAAGTCGTATCTTGATATAGAATGATGGGGGTCAAAACCAGAGGGCCGTGTTAAATGAAAAAAAGTGTCAAAATTTCCATATTGTGCGAAGATCAAGCCAAAATGGGATACATGGACAAAATATTTTTAGGCCAACATGGATTTTCTGCTTTTATAGAGGCCGGGGAAAAGATTTTATTTGATACTGGTTCTACTGATGTTATTATCTATAATGCAGCTTTGCTTGGAATCAATTTGAATGCCACAGACTTGATTGTATTAAGCCATGGACACTGGGATCATGCCAATGGACTGAAAGCACTCCATACAAAGGGAATAAAGAAGAAGCTTTTAGTCCACCCTGGCGCATTTATCGACAGACGCAAGGCAACAGGGGAATATAACGGCATGCCGTACAACCAGGAGGAAACGGCAGAAAAATTTGATTTGGTCTTGTTAAAAGAGCCCTATCAAATTTCAGATAATATTTACTTTTTGGGAGAAATCCCCAGGGTCAATGAATTTGAAGCTAAAAAAACCACATTTTTTTATATGAATGAAGGGGGAAAACTTCAAGATTTCATTATGGATGATACAGCTCTTGCCATAAAAACTGAAAAAGGATTGGTGATTGTTACCGGATGTTCACATGCAGGTATCTGCAATATTGTTGAGCATGCCAGAGAAGTTACCAATCAGGATAAAGTATATGTTGTTATGGGCGGCTTTCATCTGTTAGGAGATCAGTGTCAATTGCAAAAAACGATCGATTATTTCCTGAAAAATAGGGTTGAGCATTTGTATCCCATGCATTGCACTGATTTACCATCTCTGTCGAGGTTTTATGAAACGTTCGGAATCAAAAAGTTATGCGCCGGGGATACCATTGAAATCAATCACCGATCATTTTAGGGGAAGTGATGTTTGGTGCACTCCAAGGCTTGCATAGAAACGGGGAGGAGATTCAAATTTTGCTTTTAAAGGAAGTCAATCAATGATCTATCTTGATTACAATGCCACCACCCCTGTAGCCCCGGAAGTGGCCGAGGCCATGATGCCCATTATCCTGGATAACTTTGGAAATCCAAGTAGTTCCTACAGTCTGGGAAGGAAGGCAAAGCAGGCGCTGGAAAAGGCCCGCGGCCAGGTGGCCGGACTTTTGGGGTGCGAGCCAGACGAGATTGTCTTTACAAGCGGGGGAAGTGAATCAAATAACACAGTACTGAAGGGTGTGGCCGTGAGCCTGCGTGATAAAGGTCGTCACATCATTACAACCGAGATCGAACATCCCTCCATATTCAATCCTGCCATATTTCTCATGGAAAATGGCTGGGATGTAACCTTTCTTCCCGTTGATCAATACGGCCAGGTGGCACCGGATGATGTGAAAAAGGCCATCAGGAAAGATACAGTGCTCATCACGGTCATGCATGCCAACAATGAGACGGGAACCATCCAGCCTATTCCGGAGATCGGACATATTTCCAGGGAACAGGGAATACTTTTACATACCGATGCCGCCCAGTCTGTCGGCAAGGTGGAGATCGATGTAGATAACCTGTGTGTGGATTTTCTAACCGTGGCCGGCCATAAATTATATGCACCCAAGGGAGTTGGTGTGTTATATATACGCAATGGCATAGAGATTGAGCCTCTGATTCATGGAGGCGGTCAGGAGATGGGCCGCAGATCCGGCACCGAGAATATCATACTCAATGCAGGTCTGGGGGAGGCATGTGAACTGGCCGGGAGGAACATTAAGGATGACATGATTCGTCTCGCCGCCCTTCGCGATCGACTCCATGATAAGATAGTCGCGCAAGTTCCCGGAGCAAGGCTGAACGGTCATCCCGAAAACCGTCTTCCGAATACTCTCAATCTCTCCTTTCCCGGCATGACCGGAAGCGATATCCTGGATGGGATTCCCAGACTGTGTGCATCTACCGGCGCTGCCTGCGAGGACCGTTCTATAACAATTTCTCATGTCCTTGCCGCCATGGGTGTCTCCCGGGAGACAGGGATGGGCGCTGTTCGACTTACCCTTGGCAGGCCTACGACTGAGACCGAGGTTGATCAAGCGGCAGAGTGGATAATAGAAAAGGTGAAATATGGATGACAAGTCAAAAATACGTCTTACGGAAACAGTACATGGTGCCGGGTGAGCCTGCAAGATAGGTCCGGGAGACCTTAACAGAGCTTTGTGTGGATTGCCCCTCCAGTCAGATCCGAACCTGATTGCAGGCATTGAAAACGCCGACGATGCCGGTGTTTATAAGTTGAGTGACGATTTGGCCATCATCCAGACACTCGATTTTTTCACACCCATCGTCGACGATCCCTATACCTTCGGCCAGGTTGCCGCGGTCAATTCTCTATCCGATGTCTATGCCATGGGGGGGAAACCGATTACGGCCATGAATATAATCTGTTTTCCGATAAACAAGATGGATGTAGGGGTACTCCAGCAGATACTTCTTGGCGGTCTGGATAAGATGCGGGAGGCGGAAGTAGTTCTGGTCGGTGGACACAGTGTGGAAGATGATGAGCTAAAGTATGGGCTATCTGTTACCGGGATTATCCACCCTGACAAAGTGCTTTTCAACAGGGGAGCAAGAGTCGGTGATAACCTTATCCTGACCAAACCTCTGGGAACAGGGATTATCAACACAGCACTGAAGGGGGAGATGGCCGACGATTATCTGGTAGCCGAATCCATAAAATGCATGCTCACTTTAAATAAAAGGGCTGCGGAGTTGATGGCGGAATTTGCCGACATTCACGCGTGTACTGATGTAACCGGTTTCGGGTTTCTCGGCCATGCCTGCGAGATGATAGAAGGAAGCGATGTGGGAATGATTATTGATTCCTCCTCGATCCCCTACTTCCAGGAAATCCAAGAGCTGGTCGAGATGGGGTTAGTGCCGGGGGGATTGCACAGAAACAGGGAATTTCGCATACATATGATCAAGGCAGGTCCCGATTGTCCCGCCTGGATGGTGGATGTCCTCTTCGATCCGCAAACTGCCGGCGGTTTACTCATTGCCTTACCTTCAGAACAGTCAGAAAAGTTATTGAGAAGGATGCATGATGAGGGTATAGAAGAAGCACGCATCGTTGGTGAGATAGTATCGAAACCGAAAGGGGAAGTCGTAGTATTATAAATAATTGACAGATATGACAATATAGGCTTGACATGATATTTAAACTAATATAAGTAGTCTATTCTTTGAAAGCAATTTCGGCTAAAAATAAGGGGGAGTTTTTATTGGCAACACATAAATCCGCAGAAAAGAGAAACAAACAGAATGAAAAACGGAGGATGAGGAACACATCTATAAAGACCCACTTGAAGACAAGGGTCAAGGCGGTTCTCAAGTCTGTTAAAGATAAGGATATCGAAGGGGCAAAGAGCGCCCTTGCCAGAGTTATACCTGTTATAGACAAGGCCTCAGCCAAGGGTGTCCTTCATAATAATACTGCTTCGCGAAAAATTTCAAGACTGACCAAGAGAGTAAACACCCTTCATACTTTAGAATCCTGACATAATATATCGATATGCCTTTTTAGCTGTGTCTTCAGCAAGTTTTTTGAGGGCAGTTGTTCTATTAATTTCAGTTGTGTTCGGGTTATTTTCATCAACCAGGTAATCTTTATACTCTGAAAAATTTTTATTCGCCCAGATAATTTTTTTGGTTTCTCTCTCCTCAAACACAATCTCCATGGTCACAGTTACACGGTTTTCCTTAGCCAGCTCGGTAGCGCTGTAAGCAAGGTGAGGAGTGACAAGGCTTTTTATACTCCCCTTTAATACAACATCGGCAAGGTTTTTACTGTTCGCCAGCTTGAATCTGCTTCCTTTTCTAAACTGATCAATAAATGAGTTCCTGAAATAGTTTTCAATATTTGCTTCACTGGTATTATTGGAAAAATTATCAACAAAAACCGTTTTAAGTGTTTTATCTATGTGCTCTCCTCCTGGAGAAAAGTTATATCCGCAACCAGCGGCAAGAAAAGAAAATATCACGACAACTGTTAGAAAATTTGTTTTCAGTATTCGCCAAATCATCGGTAAACTCCTAACCCGGCTAAGCCGGAACCCAAAAAGTACCTAAAGTTTGAAGTGCCTAAAGTGAACTAAAGTTAATGTACACGCCTTAGGCGCGGTTAAATTAAAAACAGGCTGCGCTGAAAGCGCATTTTTTAACTTTAGGCACTTTAGCTCACTTTAGTCCACTTTACACTCTTAACTAAATCTTGCTATTTGAACTGGTACCAACATCTGTGCAAAAAACGCAGTTGTTGTGAATAAAGATTCTAACCCTTTACAACAATATTAACCAGCTTTTTAGGAACGTATATCTCTTTCACCACCTCTTTGCCAGCGATAAGTTTACTTATCTTCTCATCAGAGAGCGCTTTTTCTTTTATTCTTTCGTCAGGTTCATCCGCGCTCACCATAATCCTGCTCCTCAGTTTCCCATTTATTTGCACGACTACTGTAATCTCCTCTTCCGCAGCAACCGCGTCATCATAGCCAGGCCAGGTAAAATCTAAAAGTTTTTCGCTTTTCCCAAGCATCGTCCAGAGCTCCTCCGTAATGTGAGGAACAATAGGAGCAAGGAGGATAACTATATTTTCAACGGTTTCTCTTATGACGGAGAGAGCTTTAGCATCCGACCTGTCAGGATGTTTTACCTGATACAGCGTATTGACAAGCTCCATCACCGCACTTATGGCAGTATTGAAATGAAATCTTTCTTCTATATCACTGGTTACCCTCTTTATTGTCTGGTGAGTCTTTCTTCTCAGGTTTTTAAGATCCCCTTCAAGCTCTTCCCTTCCGTCAAATGGCTCAACCTCTTTGATGTCATCAAGATACTCCATAACAACACGCCATACCCTGCCGAGAAAGCGGAACGATCCCTCCACCCCCTGGTCATTCCACTCCAGATCCCTCTCGGGGGGGGCGGCAAAAAGGCAGAACAGCCTGGCGGTGTCAGCACCATATTCCTCAATAAGATAATCGGGGTCAATCACGTTCTTGAGAGACTTGGACATCTTCTCTGTCTTACCTATTGTAACCTTACCCTTACAGTACGTGCATTCACCGTCCTTTACTTCGTCAGGATAGAGGTACCCGTGTTCTTTGCATCTCATGGTTTCCTTACAGACCATACCTTGAGTAAGGAGATTCGTAAATGGTTCATCTACTCCTAATATACCGAAATCCCTGAGCATCTTCGTGTAAAATCTTGCGTAAAGCAGGTGCATTATGGCATGTTCAATCCCACCGATATACTGATCCACGGGCATCCAGTAATCCACTTTTTTCCTGTCAAGACCCGGATTCTCTGAATAGCCCGCACAGCAAAATCTGTTAAAATACCATGAAGATTCCACAAAAGTATCCATCGTATCGGTCTCTCTTTTTGCAACCCCCTTGCACCTTGGACACTCTGTTTTTACAAAGGTCTTGTGGCTTGCCAGCGGGGACCCACCTTCGCTCCTCAGCTCGACGTCCTCTGGAAGAACCACGGGAAGGTCAGATTCAGGCACCGGTACCGTACCGCATTTTTCGCAGTAAATAATAGGAATTGGAGCTCCCCAGTATCTCTGCCTTGATATCCCCCAGTCCCTCAAACGATATTCTACGGTCCTTCTTCCCCTGTCAATGGATTCCAAATAATCCGCTATTGCATCGAGAGCTTTCATGTTCTCCATACCATCGAACTGATCTGAATTAACAAGAATACCCTCATCTATATAAGCCTCTGTCATCGTTTCCACATCAAGCGGGCTGTCCGGATTTTGAATGACCACAATCATCGGAAGACCGTATTTCTGAGCAAATTCAAAGTCTCTCTGGTCATGAGTCGGAACCGCCATAACACAACCGGTACCATAATCGGCAAGGACAAAGTTTGCGGCATAAATAGACATTTTATTGTTGGTTACAGGATTAAGGCAGTAAGAACCCAGAAATATTCCTTCCTTCTCGTAATACTCGGATGTCCTTGTCATCATGTCCTGTTTCTTTACCTTTTCAACGAATTCCCTGACATCCTTCTCCACCGGTTTTCCCTCTACCAGTTCCATTACAAGGGGATGCTCAGGGGCAATCAACATGAAAGTGGCTCCGAAAAGAGTGTCTTGCCTGGTGGTAAAAACCTTTATCTCGCTATCTCCTTTCGCCATCGGAAAGGTTATTTCAAGCCCTTCGCTTTTACCTATCCAGTTTTTCTGCATGGTTAGAACTCTCTCGGGCCAGCCGGGAAGTTTGTCACAGTAATCGAGAAGTTCTTCTACATAAGACGTTATACGGAAAAACCACTGTTCAAGATATTTTTCTTCAACCTCGGTACTGCATCTCCAGCAGAGCCCCGCTTCTACCTGCTCATTTGCCAGAACAGTCTTGCAGCCACTACACCAGTTAATTGCTGATTCTTTTTTATAGACCAGGCCTTTCTCAAACATCCAGAGGAAGAATAGTTGCTCCCATCTGTAATACTCCGGATCGCAGGTTGACAGTTCCCTGTCCCAATCGTAGCTGAAACCCATCCTCTTGAGCTGCTTTTTCATGTTCGCGATGTTTTCGTTCGTCCACTCTAAAGGATGAATCCCGCGTTCAATAGCAGCATTTTCCGCCGGCATACCAAAAGAATCCCAACCCATCGGATGCAGCACATTGTATCCCCTCATCATTTTATACCGTGCCACCACATCACCTATAGTATAGTTTCTCACGTGTCCCATGTGAATTCTGCCGGAGGGGTATGGAAACATCTCCAGAAGGTAGTACTTCCTCTTATCGGGATCCTCTGTAACTTTAAAGGTTTTCTCTTCCTCCCAGTGTCTTTGCCACTTTTCCTCAATCTCATGTGGTCTGTACTTCCTGTTCATAGGTGTCTCCAGTATTCAGGGTCATAATATGAGACGTTTGCATGACATGCAAACGTCTTAAAATCCATCTGAAATGGATTTCACAATTACCAAAAGCTGCATGGAGCTTTAAAAATATGATTCTGAGAGCGAATCAAGATTTTTTCGGTAACAATTCAAATCGCAGTGAAACGAATGCAAATTCAACTGTTTGAGCACAAAGTGCGAGTTTTGGATTTGCAGTGAAACGAGATTTAGAATTGTGAAGCTCCGCCCTTTGGGCGAAAGCTCCCCGGTAAGGAAAATATTTTCCATTATTGCGCCCCCTGCGGGATGCGCCCCCGGTCGAAAAAATGTTTTGAGCATCGAAGAATTATTTTTTCAAAGGTTCCCAAGTTTAAAATAAAGGTCTCGACATTTGATAACTCAGCAAAAATTCAGTCCTCCTTCTACCATAAATCTCCCAACAATTAAAGTAAGATTAAACTATTTCGGGGTTGTGATTATCCTACTTTTTCCAGAATTCCGGAATCAAAAGAACGATAACGGTATAAATCTCAAGTCTTCCAACCAGCATACAGAACGACAGAACCCACTTTCCAATACAAGGAATTTCACTGTAAGTCGAGACAGGACCCACCATCCCGAATCCCGGCCCCACATTGCCGATGGTTGCCGCAACCGATGAAAAGGCCGTCATCATATCCAACCCAAGTGAAGACATAATCAGGGTAGCAACAACAGTCAACGAAAGGTACAGAATGAAAAAACCCCAGATGCTCTCCATCACCTCTGAGGATACTGTGTTTTTTCCGAGTTTAACCGTAGCCACTGCATGAGGATGTATAAGCCTGTACAGCTCTTTATAACTGTGTTTTATTATCATGAGTATTCGGAGACACTTTATGCTTCCACCAGTGGAACCTGCTGATCCCCCTACAAACATCAACAGAAGTAATATAATCTTGGAAAGCGAGGGCCAGTTGGCAAAGTTGTCTGTTGTATAACCTGTTGTGGTAATTATGGAAACCACTTGGAAAGAGGCATAGCGGAAAGCTTTTGCCGTCTCGTCAAAGAGATTCACGCGCAGGTTCAGGGTTACCACAATTGTTGCAATAAGCGTAACGACAAGAAAGAAACGGAGTTCGCTGTTTTTAAAGAAGTCCTTAAATTTTCCTGTCAGCAGGCTGTAATGAAGTGAGAAGTTGATTCCGGCCATCAGCATAAATACGGTAATCACAGCATCTATGTATGCACTGTGGAAAGAGGCTATACTGGCATCACTTGTAGAGAAACCACCTGTAGCCATTGTGGTAAACGTATGACACATGGAATCAAAAACACTCATCCCTCCGAAAAGGAGCAGAATAAATTCAACTGTTGAGATAATAAAATAAACGATCCAGAGAGTCCTGGCCGTTTCTACTATGCGCGGTTTAAGTTTGTCCTTTACCGGACTGGGCAGTTCCGCTTTATACAGTTGCATTCCACCTACCCCGAGGAGCGGAAGAATGGTAATTGATAGTATAATAATGCCCATGCCACCCAGCCACTGGGTGAAAGAACGCCACACAAGTATGCCATGCGGAACGTCTGCTATACTTGTGATAACCGTTGCCCCGGTAGTTGTAAACCCTGACATTGATTCAAAAAATGCATCGGTAAACGTAGGGAAGACCCCATATACAAGATAGGGAAGAGAACCAAATGCTGCGGCAAGTATCCATCCGCCAGCTACAATTACAAAGCCTTCTTTGTGGGTTAAAGATATTTTTTCCTCAACTGGCCTGAAGATAACATAAAGAAAGGAACCTGTTGCAGATGTCACCAGCAGGGATAAGATAAGGGTTTTGAGGTCTCCTTCTCCGAAATAAACAGACCAGCCTATGGGAAGGAGCATGGCAAGACCAAAACAGAAGAGAAACGCCCCTAAGATGTGGAAGATGTTTTCTATCTTCATTCAAAATAATCCAGTTTGACTGTCAAAATTTTTTCTACCTGCGGAATTGCGCTACGGAGGGTAAAAATTACAACATGGTCTCCCGGAAAGACAACAGAGTCACCACTTGGAATGATGACCTCATCTCCTCGCATGATGGCACCTACTATTGTACCCTTGGGGAATTTAATCTCTTTTAAGGGTTTATTCGTTATTTCTGACGTCTCCAGTGCTACAACTTCAAAGATTTCTGCCCTGTCATCGTACAAAGGTGCAGCCGAAACAATTTTCCCCTTCCTTATATAGTGTAATATCTTGCTGATTGCGGCATGTCTCGGGTTTATAACACCATCTATACCAACCGTAGAGATAAGATGGACGTAATCCACCCTGCTTATGAGAGATACAACTTTTTTGGCTCCAAGCCGCTTTGCCAGAAGGGCACCCAAAATATTCGCTTCTTCATCATTTGTCACTGCAATAAAATAATCTGTATCCTGAATGTTCTCTTCCCTGAGCAGTTCCTGGTTTGTTCCATCACCATGGAGGCAAACGGTCTTATTTAATTGTGATGCCAGGATTTCACACCTGTCCTGTCTTTTTTCGATAATCTTGGTGGAAATACTTTTCTTCTCGAGCAGTTCAGACAGCATAAGGCCTGTGATTCCTCCCCCCATTATTATAACCCTTTTGGGGGGATCGACCTCTTTCCCGAAGAAATTAAGCACATCCCTTACTTCAGTCGATTCCGTCACGGCAAACAGATAATCGTTTTCCTGAATAACAGAATTACCGGTCGGTACAATCAGCTTATCTCCCCGGGTTATAGATACAATCAAAACTTTTCTTCCACCGCTCAGTTCTCTAATTTCACTCAGTTTTTTCCCTATCACAGCACAATCGCCATCAATATTAAACCCTACAAGCCGAATACGACCTTCGGCAAAATCGATAATCTCTGAAGCACCGGGAAACTCTATTAGATTCACGGCATTTTTTACCGCTTCACGCTCCGGATTTATGCAAAGGTCTATATTAAGATGGTTTTTGTCGAAGAGTTCATGGTTTTCGTTTAGTTCCGGACTTCTTATCCTGGCAATCTTGAGAGGCACATTCGATTGCGTAGCTGCAAGCAGACAGGCTATCATATTCGTTTCATCACTATCGGTTACGGCAACAATCATATCAGAGCGATCCAGACCGGCCTCTCTCAAAATATGTGGACTGCTTCCGCTCCCCAATATCACCTGTACATCCAGATTTTCAGAGACCGTCTTTAACTGCCCTTCATTTTTATCTATAATAACAACATCGTTGCCCTCTTTAGAAAGGATATCTGCTATGTTATAACCGACCTCGCCTGCACCTATTATTATTATTCTCACCTTTGTGCGTCCTCCAGTAAGGTATCAGATATTGGCATTTGATATTTTATATCAAATCTGAAATATTAATCTTGACCTTCCCCTTAACGCTCACCTTAAACTTGTGCAAGCCGAGAACCATCTCGTCAAGACAGGCCTCTTCACACAGTATACAGGGTGAAACTGAACTCCACTTTTCGATATTCTTAAAAAGAAAATCAAAGCATCCCGTAATCATGGCCTCTGTCATCAGCGGCACTTCCAGGTTGCACCTGCCGATGGCTGGGATGTCAAAGGCAAAGTCAAGGCAATTCATTTTTATGATTGTATGAGAAATATCATATCCTGCCCTATATAATGCATCATAGGTTAGCTCAGTCACTTCTCCTAAACCAAAAAGCAACACCTTTGAAGAGGGGATTCGTTGATGAGGGGCAATAAGAACTTTTTCCGTGAAGACGCCGGTAATTTTACCATTCGCAATCTTTGTTGAAATCATGCCGTTGAGACGCCAATCAACAAGGCCACAGTAACCTCTCGGCGGTCTTTCGTCAGAAAAGAATCCGAGAACCAGCCCTTCATGCCTGATAATATCCAGCGGTTTTGTCGATATTCTAATCTGCATTTTCCCTTTGCAACCTTACATACAAGGCATCCAGAATACCGTTTATAAAAGAACCTGAATTTTCTGAACCATAATTTTTCCCAAGATCTATTGCCTCATTAAGGGTTACCTTGTAAGGAATGTCATGGCAGTATAAAAGCTCATATGTGGACATTCGGAGTATATTCCTATCCACTTTTGCCATTCTTCCGAGAGACCAGTTTTCGGAACAACTGTCAATAAGCTTGTCTATTTCTTCTCTGTGATTCGATGTACCCTCTATCAACTTGGAAGAAAATTCCCTTGCCTCTTCCGATACTTCAAAATTACTCCAGAAAAGCTGGATGGCCTCTTTGGCATCAACCTTTAAAACATCAATCTGATAAAGAACCTGCAAGGCAATCTCTCTTGCCTTTCTCCTGCTACCCATTAATCTTCCTAAATATACGTGAGTTACTATAACTTCCTGAAAAGATCGACCATTTCTATAGCAGAGATTGCGGCATCCCATCCCTTGTTGCCAGATTTTGAACCTGCTCTTTCTATCGCCTGTTCAATTGTATCCACAGTAATGACACCAAAAGCTATTGGAATTTCGGTCTCTAATGCCACAACGGCAATTCCCTTCGAAACCTCGGCACTAATATATTCAAAATGAGGAGTGGCTCCCCTTATCACAGCACCAAGACATATAACGGCATCAAATTTACCGCTCTTTGCAAGCTTCTTGGCTGTCAGCGGTATCTCAAAAGCTCCGGGAACTTTCACAATATATATATCTTTTTCATCCGCTCCAGCCCTTTTAAGGGCATCTTCGGCACCACCTATGAGCCTCTCACAAATAAAATCATTAAAACGGCTGGCGACCACGCCAAACTTCATACCCTTTGCAATAATTTTTCCTTCGATAATTTTTGACATCACCATATCTCTCCATTTTTTTTGGTTGGTTCATCTAAGACGGCAAAGCCGCAACTAAAGAGGTTCAAAAAACAAAGACGTTGTGGACAAACCTCCCATTATATATCTAACAGGTGTCCCATCCGCTCCTTTTTCGTCATAAGATAACGGACGTTATTCTCGCTGGGCTTGATTTCTATAGGAACCCTCTCGACAATCGTAACACCGTAACCCTGAAGCCCGACAATCTTCTGGGGATTGTTCGTTATCAATTTCATCTTTTTCACACCCAGGTCAACGAGTATCTGGGCACCTATCCCGTAATCCCTCAGATCTTCTTTAAAACCGAGTTCGAGATTTGCATCAACTGTATCTCTCCCCAGTTCCTGCAAATGATAGGCCCTTATCTTATTTGCCAGACCAATGCCTCTCCCTTCCTGGTGCATGTATACGATGATACCTTTGCCCTCTTTTTCTACCATCCTCATAGCAGCATGTAGCTGGTCACCGCAGTCACATCTCTCTGAACCAAAGACATCCCCCGTCAGGCATTCAGAGTGAACCCTCACCAGCACCTCATCCTCCGGTTGGATGTCACCCTTAACCAGAGCAACATGCTTCAAGCTGTCAACATCATTTTCATAAACTATTACATTAAACTCGCCTCCATAGCTGGTTGGAAGAACAGCAGTTGCAATTCTTCTAACAAGAGATTCGTTTTGTAACCTGAAGTTGATTAAATCAGCAATCGTTACTATTTTTAATCCGTGTTTTTTCGCAAATATCTCCAGATCAGGCATCCTCGCCATGGTACCATCTTCATTCATAACCTCACAGATGACACCACAAGGTTTCAGTCCAGAGAGCCGCGCAAGATCAACAGAACCCTCAGTCTGACCGGTTCTCACGAGAACGCCCCCTTCCTTGGCACGGAGAGGAAATACATGTCCCGGACTTACGATGTCATCCGGACCGGCATCATCAGTAACGGCTGTCAGTATCGTGGTTGCTCTATCGGCTGCAGAGATCCCCGTGGTAACACCCTGCCTGGCTTCGATAGAGACTGTGAACGCCGTCTGGAAACGGGATTTGTTGTCCCGCACCATCAATGGAAGATCCAGCTTGTCGGCGATTTCGTTCTCAAGCGAAAGGCATATTAATCCCCTGCCATACTTTGCCATAAAGTTGACGGCCTCCGGCGTGACATGCTCGGCGGCTATAAATAGATCACCCTCGTTTTCTCTATCTTCATCATCCACCAGGATGACCATCTTACCATCTTTAATATCTTCAATGGCTTCTGCAATTGTGCTAACACTCATATTACCCTTTCTCCTCCTATACAAAACCGTGTTCGGCTAAAAACGCCATATCAATTCCCTTATCACGGCGCAACAGTTTTTCCACATATTTTCCCAATATATCCGTCTCTATATTTACCGGATTAGCGACGTTTTTGAATCCCAGCGTTGTAACGCGGGCGGTATGGGGAACCATATTAACATAAAATCTGTTCTTTTCACACCTGTTTACCGTAAGGCTGATACCATCAACGGTTATAGACCCTTTCTCTACCACATACTTGCTAAATGCTGAATCTATCTCAACGCCAAATATTATGGAGTTTGATTTTACGACCTTTTCACAGATTTTTCCGACACAGTCAACATGTCCCAGAACGATATGCCCCCCTAAAAAACCATTCACTTTTAAGGACTTTTCCAGGTTTACCCTGTCTCCCCTTTTTAACATCCTCAGAGTTGTTTTTAACAGCGTTTCCGCTGAAACATCAACGGTAAAACTATCACCTGTTTTGACAGTCACCGTAAGACACGCTCCGCTCACCGAAATACTGTCTCCGATCGCCACATCATCAAGGCTCATGGAGGTATCTATCTCCAGAAGGGCATCCTCTCCCTTCTTCGACATCCTCCTGACATTTCCTATTTCTTCTATTATACCGGTAAACATTTTAATACAATTAGTCTATCCTATCTATCTTTCGTACTCGAGAGATCCTTCAGTTCATCCAAAAATTCACTAACATCCCGAAACTGCCTGTATACCGACGCAAATCTCACATAGGCGACTCCATCAACATCGTGAAGCTCCGCCATAACTCTCTCTCCTATAATAGATGAAGAAATTTCCTTAGCAGGAAACTCTTGACAGGCCTGCTCGATCCTCTCAACCATATTTTCGATAACATTGATACTGATGGGACGTTTTTCACAAGCCTTTTTTATTCCGGACAGTATTTTTACTCTGTCGAACGTCTCTCTCCTGCCGTCCTTTTTTACCACCACCGGAAGGCTTTCCTCCACAAATTCATAGGTGGTAAATCTTTTTTTACAGGCAAGACATTCTCTTCGTCTCCGAATAGCATTACCATCCTTGCTTATTCGAGAATCAATAACTTTGTTTTCTGCATTTGCGCAAAAAGGACACTTCACAATTTCGATACCTTAATACCAGCTTCCCTCAACATCTCCGCTGACAGCTTATCACTATAACCTTCCAGATAAACAATACCGATTATGCCAGCATTTATTATCATCTTTGAACATATTATACAGGGGTGATTTGTACAGTACATTACAGCATTTTTAGTGCTGACTCCATGGAGGGCAGCCTGAATGATTGCATTCTGTTCCGCATGTAATCCCCGACAAAGTTCGTGTCGTTCGCCGGAAGGAACGCCCAATTGTTCCCGTAAACAACCTGTATCCACGCAATGGCGAACCCCTGTCGGCACACCATTGTACCCTGTAGCAAGTATCCTTTTATCTTTTACTAAAACGGCCCCTACGTGGCGCCTCAAACATGTGGAACGCCTCGACACGAGTCCCGCTATGTCCATAAAATATTCATCCCAACCCGGCCGCTCAAATTCGGTTCCGGGTTCTGAGTTCCGAGTTTCGGGTTTTATGTTCATTGAATTTGTTCTCCTGATCTCTCTATGCTCCCTGTAGTACATCGAAACTTTGAACTCTAAATTCTATCACTGTAAAGAGGAAACTTCTCGCAGAGAGATCTGACTTCTTCCCTCACTTCCACCACCCGTTTCTCGTCATCAATGTTCTTGAGAGTGTTGGAAATTAAGCGGGCTATGATTTTCATCTCCCCTTCTTTCATTCCTCTTGTCGTCACGGCAGGTGTCCCGATCCTGATTCCGCTGGCAATCTGCGGTCCTTTTGTATCAAAGGGGATGGTGTTTTTATTAACTGTTATGCCGGCCCTGTCGAGAACTTCATCGGCATCCTTTCCGGTAATCCCTTTATCTGTAAGATCAATGAGAAAGAGATGATTGTCTGTTCCTCCGGAAACGAGGCGAAATCCCTCAGAAATTAACTCGTCTGCCATGGCCTTTGCATTCTTTATAATCTGTCCCTGATACTCTTTGAACTCATCAGTCAACGCCTCTTTTAATGCCACCGCTTTGGCGGCAATGACGTGCATAAGAGGGCCTCCTTGACTTCCGGGAAATACACGGCTGTTCATCACTTTGCCATAATCCTCCGTGCACATAATAAGTCCTCCCCGTGGACCCCGTAGTGTCTTGTGGGTAGTTGTCGTCACAAACTCACAGAGGGGAATCGGCGTTGGATGAAAGCCCGTAGCCACAAGACCAGCAATGTGGGCGATATCCGCCATGATGACTGCTCCCACCTTGTCCGCTATTTCTCTGAAGGTTTTAAAGTCTATCGTCCTTGGATAGGCACTCGCCCCTACCACGATTATCTTCGGCTTGTGCTTCTTTGCCTGATCCTCAACTTCACTGAAATCTATTGTCTCCGTCTCTTTGTCCACACCGTAGGAAACAACATTGTAAAGTCTTCCGGAAAAGTTGACCGGACTCCCATGTGAAAGATGCCCACCATGAGAGAGATTCATTCCTAAAATGGTGTCTCCCGGTTGGAGCACCGAAAAATAGACGGCCATATTTGCCTGTGTTCCAGAGTGCGGTTGAACATTAACATGATCAGCACCAAAAAGTTGTTTTGCCCGCTCTATCGCAAGGGACTCTACGATATCGACGAATTCGCAACCCCCGTAATATCTCTTTCCCGGGTAACCCTCCGCATATTTGTTAGTCATGACGCAACCCTGGGCCTCAAGCACAGCCTCACTGGCAAAGTTCTCTGACGCAATCAACTCCAGCTTTCCCGCCTGCCGTTTCGTTTCATTTAATATCGCCTTGAAAACCTCCGGGTCAGTCTTCTCTAAAATAGACATTTAAAATATTTTTCCTCCCATGACAAATTTATCGTTGATACTATAACTGAGTGATACTATCTTATATTTTAGATTTTCTCAAGTTCTCTCCTCGGTGAACACGTTCTTCACAGTCCGCTTCGGTGAGATGCAATACTTAAGTTATCTGTAATTGTTTCTCTATGTCGGTGACTTTGTTGAGCCGCCTGCTATGCCGTCCCCCTTCAAATTCAGTTTCCAGCCATGTTGTGATAATGACTTTCGCTGTCTCAATATCCGTTCTCCTCCCAGCGAGGACAAGGACATTTGTGTCGTTATGTTTCCTGCTTATGAGCGCCGTCTCTCTATCAAGACACAGTACTGCCCGGACACCCGAAAATTTGTTTGCCACTATCGTCATCCCGACACCTGAGCCGCATACCAACATCCCCCTCGTAAATTCTCCCGAAGAAACCTTTTCAGCAACCTTTGCACCGAAGTCCGGATAGTCCACCGATTCATCACTGTATGCACCCACATCCAGCACCTCCAGACCCATTTCGCCAAGAAATTCCCTTACATCCTCTTTGAGGGAAAAACCGGCATGGTCAGAACCTATAATAACCGCGAGAATATTGCTGTCCTTCATCGGTTTTTCGATACCTCACTCCTCATTTTTCAAATACCAAGCCCCAAACCAAACACGGTGAACATAAAAAACCTGTCATCCGTCTCTCTTTGCTATTGCCCGGCCAGTCCCTCTTGATCTTCCGGTTACCAGTGCGTTATACTACCCTCAAATTTCATTTAAAAACTATCGCCCGTTGAAAAAATGTACGGTTTTTTCAAGGGAAAATGTGTCTTCAACATTCAATACCCTTATATTCCTGTCTATTCTTCTTATAAGGCCGGAGAGTATTCGCTTCGGGCCGATTTCAACTATGGTGTCAATCCCCATTTCTACCATTTTTTCTATCGTCTCCTGCCATTTGACAGGAGAGCTGATCTGTTTTATCAAAAGCTCTCTGGTAGTATCCTTTGAATGGAACAGCTCAGGGTTGAAATTAGGAATAACGGGAATTTCACAATCTCTCAATTCGACCTGGCGCAGATTTGTTTCAAACATATCAGCCACCTTATCCAACAGACTGCAATGACAGGGAACACTGACAGACAGTTTGATTGCTCTTTTTGCCCCCTCCATCTTTGCCCTGGTCATTGCTTTCTCAACGGCAGCCGAGTGACCGGAGATCACAATCTGTTGATCAGTGTTGAAAATCGCCGCAGAAACCAGACTATCATCCCCACTGATATCATGACATATCGTCTCTACATGTCCTTTACTCAGACCGATGATCGCGGCCATGCAACCGGTACCTTTTGGTACTGCCTCCTTATGACATTTGCCCCTCGCATAAACAAGCTCCAAGACATCGGCAAGATCAATAGCTTCTGCAGCATAGAGGGCACCATATTCCCCGAGACTGAGACCTGCCATCGCGACCGGTTTAACCCCAACCGCTTCTTTGAATACTTTGTATGATGCAATATTTGCCGCCAGAAGAGTGATTTGCGTATTTTCCGTCAGATCGAGTGCTTCCTGGGGACCATCAAAGCACAGTGAAGCAATATCAAAACCGAGGACTTCGTGGGCTTCGGCAAAAAAATCTTTTACCGTCTGGAAATGACTGTGTAAATCACGACCCATCCCGACATATTGTGCTCCCTGCCCGGAGAAGACAAGACCTACTTTATGCATGATTTCCTCTCAAGTTTTACTGCTGTCTCTCAAGAAATCTTTTCAATGGGGACAACTTCCCATCCCTTATAGGTACCACATTGGGAACAGGCACGATGTGGCAACTTCGGCTCATTGCACTGCGGGCACAGAGAAGTTGCTGGTTGTGTGAGAAAATCATGAGACCTTCTCTTGTTTCTTCTTGTTTTTGAGTGTCTTTTGACTGGATTTGGCATGACATATCCTCTTTTAAAATAAGTTTATCATTAATTGTAAAATTGTTATTTCTCTTTTAAAACCTTAACTTTCTTTAAAACGGCAAATCTTAAATCAACCGCATTCCTCTGACATTTGCAAGTTTCCTCATTAAGATTAACTCCACAATGTGGACAAATCCCTTCGCAAGAATCACTGCAAAGCGGTTTAATCGGGATCTGAAGCAATATTTGTTCAAGAACAACCGGGCACAATTCAATGACGTCATTTTTGTAATAACCTGTCAAGAAGTCTTCGCTGGTCAGTTCTAATTCTTCTTCAAACCGCTCCTCAAAAGGAGAAATAATATATTTGAACTCGGTTTTTATTTGGAAGGTAAACCCTTCCAGACATCTGCAGCATTCCAGATCGACTGCCGTTTCTATTTTAACCTCAAGGGACACAGTTTTGTCGACTCTTTTTACCGAAAGGCAAACATCAACCCTATGAAGGGCTAAAACAGGTTTCCCCTCCTCTGGCAATACCTTACGGAACCAGTCCCCATCTCTGGAAAACTCAAGATTGAGTTCCTCTTCCGGTATACTCCCTACCTTGATCTTCAAAATTTACCATCTCTTTTTAAAGAAGAAGCCCTTATATCAAGAAAGGAATTTAATAGCTAATTAAAAATCACTGTTGTTGTCAAGAAAAATCTCCTCATAAAATTCCTCACCTTATAAAAACCAACTTGACAAAAGTCAGACATAAGTCATATTAAGGGTCTGTTATTAAATAAAAGGTGTAACGGAAAATGCCTAAAAAAGAAGATGAAATCGTAAGAACAAGATTCGCCCCGTCTCCCACCGGGGTTTTGCACATCGGGGGTGCGAGGACAGCCTTATTCAACTGGCTTTATGCCAGACATAACGGTGGGCAATTCATCCTCAGGATAGAGGATACCGATCAACTCCGTTCAACAGAGGAGTCTACTAAGGCCATTTTAGACGCCATGAGGTGGCTCGGGCTTGACTGGGATGAAGGTCCCTTCTTCCAGACCGAAAGGGTCGAGATCTACAGGGAGATGGTACAAAAACTCTTAGATGAAGGAAAGGCATATTACTGTACATGTACCACAGAAGAGTTGGAAGAACAGAGGAAAAAGGCACTTTCAAATGGGGGAAAACCGAAATATGACGGCAAATGCCGGGACAAAAATCTTGGCAAGACTAAAAATTCGGTAGTTAGGTTCAAGTGTCCGCAAATTGGTATTACGATTGTTAGTGACCTCATCAAGGGTAGCATCCGTTTTAATAATGAAGAACTGGACGATCTGGTCATTGAAAGAGGTGATGGATACCCCACGTATAATTTTGCCGTCGTTGTTGACGATGCGCAAATGGAGATTACCCATGTTATACGTGGTGATGACCATCTCAATAATACACCGAGACAGATTCTTCTCTATGAAGCCTTGGGGTGCAGGCTGCCTGAATTTGCACATGCGCCGATG
This sequence comes from uncultured Syntrophales bacterium, assembly GCA_964650385.1. GTDB lineage: Bacteria > Desulfobacterota > Syntrophia > Syntrophales > JADFWA01 > JAUSPI01. The sequence continues at coordinate 22,516 of CAZYTP010000037.1, forward strand.
ATCCTCGGAGCCGATAAGGCGCGGTTAAGCAAGCGCCACGGCGCAACATCTGTCATGGAATATAAAAATATGGGGTATCTCCCGGAGGCTCTTGTCAATTATCTGGTAAGGCTCGGCTGGTCTCACGGGGATCAGGAAATATTTTTCCTCGATGAGTTGGTTGATTTATTTACTCTCCAGGTGGTCGGTAAATCTGCTGCGGTCTTTAATCCGGAAAAGCTCCTCTGGCTTAACCAGCATTACATAAAGGAATACGCCACCGAAAGACTTGCTCAGGAATTAACTCCTTTTCTGGAAAAATCAGGCCTGGACACGTCAGACAAAAACTTTGTGAAGAAAGTTGCCCTTGATCTGAAAACCAGATCAAAGACCCTTGTCGAGATGGCAGATTCAGGAACATTCTACTTTGAGGACGAAATAGACTACGAAAAAGCGGCCGCAGATAAATTTCTGAAGGTTGAGTTTGCAGAACACATGGAGGCCGTCATAGAAAACCTCTCTCTTCTGCAGGATTACACAGAAGAAGGGATTGAAAATTTTCTCAGGGAAATCGCAAAGGAAAGGGATACAAAGCTCAAATTCATTGCCCAACCGATAAGAGTTGCCCTCACCGGTAAAACCGCGAGCCCTCCCATTGACCAGGTTATGATAACCCTGGGGAAGGATGTCGTAATTCAAAGAATGAAAAGGGCTTTGGCATATATCAAACACAGTTAGAGGGATTTTTAAGATGCAGCGGGCGGCCATCGTGAAGTGTGGTTTTACCCTAAATCCGATATTAAGGTTTGAATTAGCGGGAAAATGATTGAAAAAACCTC
>CAZYTP010000038.1:0-22681 GCA_964650385.1 uncultured Syntrophales bacterium
TATACCGGCATGATCATTACCGCCAGAGAACGCGCGGATATCAAAAGAGATGTAATATCCGTCGGCTGCACACAGACGGATGCCTCCACCAGGATAGGAATCGGCGCATACTCTGATAGATACAGTGAGCAGGAAGCGGAAAGGCAGCAGTTTATCCTGGGTGATACCAGAAGTCTCGATGAGGTCATAAGAGAGTTTGCTGAGATGGGATATATTACCTCTTTTTGTACGGCGGGTTACCGCTGTGGAAGGACCGGCGAACATATCATGAAATTATTAAGATCTGGAAAAGAGGGCCGATTTTGTAAGCTCAATGCAGTGCTTACATTTAGAGAATGGCTGGACGATTTTGCCAGTGAGGAGACAAAGAAGGCGGGAGAAAAGATAATAAAAAAAGAGATGAGTGAAATTAACGAACAAACGCCTTCTATATATCAGCCTTCTATATACCCGAAATTGGTGGAATACTACAAGAGGATTGAAAATGGGGAAAGGGATCTCTATTTCTAAGGAAACCCTGACAGAAAAATTTGCCTGCATAGCAGACCTTGTTAAGGAAAAATATGGTGTTAATATATGGTTTGCCGAGATATTAGGGGAAAGGTGGTCATATATTGCAGGACAGAGAGAAGTGGAAATTTCCCTTCTTCCTTCGGAGCGCACCCGGCTGAATAAACGATTCGGCATTGTTTCGGATAGATGGGAGGAAATCCCCGCCAATGAAAGAGAAGCGCTTCTATCATCACTGAAAGAGCAAATAAAGATATATGAACAGGGATGAAATCTTATACTATTTGAAAACCTCAGGCACAGATGAAGAACTGTTTCAGAAGGCTGATGAAGTAAGAAAAAAACATTGCGGTGATGAAGTACACATCAGGGGCATCATCGAATTTTCCAGCTATTGCTGCCGTAACTGTCTTTATTGCGGACTTCGAAAAGACAACAACAATCTGAACAGATACCGAATGGATGAGGAAGAAATAATAGGCCTTGCGCTGCAGATCACGTCATTCGGCATCAAAACCATTGTCCTTCAATCGGGTGATGATTTTTATTTCACCCAATCCATGCTCTGCCGGATCATAGAGCGCATAAAAGAACATGCTGATGTTGCAATTACCCTGAGTGTTGGGGAGAGACCATTTGAGGACTACAGGGCGTTTAAACTAGCGGGAGCAGACCGCTACTTGCTCAAGCATGAAACAGCCAGTGAAGCGCTGTACAAAAAATTCCACCCCTACCAGTACCTGAAACACAGGATACGCACCCTGGAATATTTACGGGAAACAGGATACCAGATTGGAACCGGAAACATTGTAGGACTTCCAGGTCAAAGCATAGATGATCTTTATGCGGATATCCTGCTGCTGAAGGAACTGGATACGGATATGTTGTCCATCGGTCTTTTTATTCCTCAGCACGATACGCCTTTGTCACAGGTTCCGCAAGGAGATTTATCATTAGCGGTGAGAGTTCTTGCACTGGCACGAATCGTGACCAGAAACTCTCATATGCCCGTGACTACGGCAATTGCAACCGCCGATCCTGAAAGGGGGCTTTTCCGTGGATTAAAGACAGGAGTAAATGTCATTATGCCCGATTTCACGCCTGACCGTCACAGAAAGGATTACACCATCTACGACAATAAGGCACACATAACATTGGAAAAGGCTAAAGAAACAATTCAAAAAGCAAATAGAATGATTTCATCTCACAAAGGTGATTCTCTCAAACACTCACCAACAAAAATTTCAAAGTCTGTAAGAACGGGAAAATAGGTTGTTAATCGTAATTTCATTTCAACAGTAATGCCATTAAATGAATATCAAAAAAAATTAGACACTCATTTTTTACCAGAATGGCAAATATGTTGAAATTAAAAAGGTATTGAGTGAAATACGATAAAAGTGATATGGAAATACCAGAGATAAATTTCCTGTTAAGATCATGTTTTGCAAAGTAAATATAGATTCAACTAAACAATATATGTGTTGGCAAGAAGAATATGAAAGGATTAAGATAATCACTGCCCCCAAATGGCAATATAACGAAATAAAGTTCTCTGGTGTTGACTATTCCGGGATTGACGAAGTTGCTGCATACGACAGCATGCATAAGAAGTTCCGGGATTACACCAAGTCAAGCGAAGATATCATCCGGCGTCTTTCACTTGACTCCGATAGCACAGTGATTGATCTCGGATCGGGCACCGGCGCGTTTACACTTCATGCCGCCAAGAAATGTCGCACCGTCATTGCTGTTGATATATCTGCCGCGATGCTTGAATACTGCCGACAGCAGGCAGAGAGAGAGGGATTGACCAACATTGTGTTTTGCCAGGGCGGTCTCCTCACCTATGAACATGTTGCTGAATTAGCTGATGCGGCTGTATGCGTTGCGGTGCTTCACCACCTTCCGGACTTCTGGAAATTGGCTGCCCTGACGCGGTGTTGCGCAATGCTCAAGCCCGGAGGCCGACTCTACCTGTTTGACATTGTGTTCCCTTCAGGTGAGACAGACCTTCGGCAGAAGATCAACGAATGGATAGAGTCTATTGAGACCATGGGCAGATACCCAATTGGCAGAGGAAGCGGTAATTCATGCGAGGGACGAGTTCAGCACATATGACTGGATTATGGAAGGCATAATCAGAAGAAGCGGGTTCCACATTGATGCGGCAGAGTACGGGAAAGGGTTTCAAACGGCATACGTGTGCACAAAAAGATGAGCCATGACAGCATATGATCATTTATTAGAAGAATCGCTAATGAGGAATTATATGTTCACACTTTGTCTGGTTTGATATGCCTTTGCAATTCAAGTTAATGCTGCTACAAAGGGAAGGCTCAATGAGTATCAAATCGCTCCAGCCGACCGCTCAACCGCTACACGGTTTTGCGTCGGCTGAGCTTAGTCGTGTTAGGTGGACGCTCCGCGCAGGAGAGTAATCGCCATAGCTCGTATGTGAGGATAACCCATAGATTTCATAGTTAGACTTGAAAATGAAACCGATTATCGAGAAACAGAAAGCATTATACGAGAAGCATTCTGGGATATATATAAACCGGGATGTGATGAACATTTATTGGTTCATAAATTGAGAACATCTGATGCTTTCGTAAAAGAACTAGATTATGTAGCGTGTCATAATTCAAAAATAATAGGAAATATTATGTATTCAAAGGCCAAAGTGATTAATACTGAAAACAATATCTTTGAGGTTTTGTGCCTTGGACCTGTAAGCGTCCTCCCTGAATATCAAAAAAATAAAATAGGAACAAAATTGATAAATGAAACAATAAAACGAGCAAGAGATTTAAAGTATAAAGGAATATTCCTTATGGGAAATCCTCATTATTATTCAAGATTTGCATTTACGAACGCAGAAGTATTTAATATACAAACAAGCGAAGGAGAAAACGCAAATTATTTTATGGGGTTTGAATTAACGAAAAATAGTTTATAAGGGATAACGGGCAGGTACTATGAAGATGCTGTATTTCAAATACAAGAGGATGAATTAAATGAATTTGAGAGACAATTTCCATATAAAGAAAAGCATATAACAGAAACACAATTGAAGTAGGAAGAGAAGAAAAAAAACCTCCCAACAACCCCCAAAATATAACAGTGCTGCTTCACAAGAAATAAACTTACCCGAACAAAGTGGACACCAAAACCTAACTGATAGTAAGTGTCCAAGTGGCAAGAATGAAAGGACCTAAAAAGACAAACCGGTACCCAGACGAATGCCGTTAAAATTGACCAATCAAGAATTAGAAAAGGAGTTGTCATGAATTCAAAGACAAAGATTGGAATAGTTATCTGTGATCGCTATCGCCGCTGTGCGGGTGGGAAGTGTCTCCGAGCGATGAGGAACAAGGAAGGAGCTTTCAGCATATACACGGACACCGAAGTTGAGTTGGTCGGTTTTACAACGTGCGATGGTTGTCCTGGCGGCAACATAGAATATGCAGGCGAAGAGATGGTAAAGAATGGGGCAGAAGTTATTCATTTAGCTACCGGCCTGGTGGTTGGTTATCCCCCTTGTCCCTATATCGATACATTCAAAGCCTTTCTTGAAAAACGCTATGCTGTCAAGGTCGTTGTAGGGACACACCCTATACCAAAAAAGTATCTCGAAATACACACTCATCTTGGGACATGGGAGGATCCTGTCTGGAAGCCACTTGTCGAGCCCACCATGGCGGATGAAGAGACCCGTACAAGTTACGATTAAGCATAGTCACTGAAGGCCCGGTTGAGCGTCTTGATAAATTGCCAGGACTTCGTTTAGCAGCCATAGTGTACGAATTCATCGCCTGCCGGCTGGCTAACCATGCTCTTGCAGCTGACAGCTAACCGCAACGGCTGAAGAGCGCCATTGGGATGGGTTCGATTTCTAAAAAATAAGGATACATAATATGTCGGAAGCATCGTTTAGAGAGGAAGTTGAGCACACGATCAAACTTTACGAAAGGGAAATTGGCCACGCAGCGACACGGACTCGGCCCATGATTGACAAATATGGAGAAGTCGAGGCCCTTTCGCGACTAATGGTAAGCGCCGACCTTCAACAGGGCTTCAAAGTATTACGTGATCGTAATCAGCTTAATAATACCTTTGAAGCTCTTGTGGTACGATTTCAACATTCATTTAAACCCCCGACCGCACAATGGCAATTAGCTCATGCTTATGAGCTTCTCTGATGGCCTGAAGGCTAGGGCCTAATCTGTCACTGCAACCGACCGAATAAAGGCAGCGTCGGCTGAGTTCAGCATTCCATAAATCGCACACAGCAAATCAATATCCTAACTCCATAATTAATTTTCCAAGTGCATATACCCGCTATGTGACATCACTTCATTCATAGCCTGACGCCTTAATAATCAGTTTCCTTTTTAATTGCCAACATAGTTTCCAGTATCTTCGTTGTGGTGTTGTATATATCTGGATCTTTACTGGCTCTTGGACCTGCCACGTTTAGGATCTTTATTGCATTATGGTCAACCCACTTGGCCCGTTTCTGAGTTGTCAACACCAAAATGAGGGAAGGTCGAAGCAACATTTTCATGCGGCTTGAGTCAACTCAGGTTGACTTACTTGTTCACGGTTTCTCTTTAGCCGGTGCAGACGGGCAGAATGTTTCCTTTTGGCTCTGGCCATTAGAATCTCTTCAGCCTGGCCAGAATGCATCTGCTCCGGGGTTACATAGCCAATAGCACCATGGTAGCACTGTGTGTTATAGCTTATAATAAATTGTCGTATAATCTCCTTGATCTGATCAAAGCTGATGTAATCCTTATATCGTAAGCAGTCATACTTAAGGATACGGAACCACGACTCAATCCAGGCATTATCAGCAGAAGTCTTATACCGGGCAAAAAGCTGTTTGATACCAAGATCTTTGAAAAACTGTTTGGCGCTTTTCTTGGCCATTTGTACGCCATGATCCGATAGAGCGGTTGGCATTTGAGGTGCTCCCATTACCTCAAGAAGCCCTTCATTGTCCAAAGCATGATCCCAGACCTTTTTCATGGATTCAACTGTGGCATTGAAGCCAAGGTGCCACCCGACAATCTTTCGGCTATACACATCAATGATAGCAAACAGATACACAAATATCGGTCCCAGGGCAATGTAGGTCAGATCCCAGCTCCAGATCTCGTTAGGACGGTTAGGTTTAACTTCTGGCTTCTCTTGCGGTGTTCTTGGTTTCCTCTGACGCTTTCCCATCAACTGCTCTTGTTTCATCACTCGATAGAAGCTGGAGGCGCTGGCTTCTACCTGGCCGGTTTCTGAGGCAGCCACCGAAAGTTGTCGGGGGGACAGATCCTCATAAGTGTCATCTTTTGCCAGCTTGATGATAATCCCCTTTTCCTCCGGTAGCAACCCGTGTGGAGCTTTTTCAGGACCGGGCTTTCTGCCACCGTATCGCCCAGTTTCTATGTGCAAACGTATCCAGCGTTGGTAGCGTTTCACGTTAAGCCTCAGCTTCTGGCAACAGAATTTAATGGTCACTGAATACTTCTTACAGGCCCCGGCAATCAATTCTACCAGAGCTCCTTTGGTGTCTTCATTAACGTCTTTCCCGTTAAGGTCACCATCTAAGCCGAGCGATCTTTTTTTGAGCAAGGCAAGCTCTGCCGCCTGCTCTAACACAGTGGCTTCAAGTCGTTCTTTTTCATCTTTGATCTGTTGATATTGATCGTAATCTACTTTGGGTTTCCTGCTTTTTCTGGCTTTAAAGGAGCCGATGGCAGCTTCTTCCACGCTCTTCCGGATTCGCGTGAGATCGCTTGCATGGATGCCCCAACGGCGCAATACTTCACTTACATTGCCATTTTTACTGGCTTTAGTCATGGTGGCTTCGAGAAAAATCTGGTACTTTTCTTCAGCTGATAAATGACGGCGTTTACGAACTACCTTCTCTTGTGATGTGTTCATAATACATTCCTCCAAGTTTTCTCGTAAGCCAAACCCGAGAAGATGTCAAGCCGCCGGTTGCAGTGCTTACTCCGGTTGCCCAAAAAACTTGCTTGCACCTCAGACACCAAAGGAAATACAAACTCAGAAACATTATATAACTCTTCGATTTAGCCTCTTTTCCCAATGCCAGCATAAGGGATTTCCCATAGCCTTGTTGCTGGAAATCTGGATTGATAAAAACGCCGAGAATTTCACCATTAAAAAATGATCCAGTACCGATGATATTGCCTTTTTTTTCAATTACAAGTATTTTTCCCTTTCGATAGCGTTCTTTGATCCTGTCATACGAATGGAATTCCTTAAAAAACTTAATTGCTGCCGAAGGATATACAGTAGAATAGGAAGTATCCATAGTGGTATAAATAAGTTGCTGTACCAGACAAATATCAGCTTCTAGAGATTCTTGAATTATCATATTAGCTGATTTAGACATAGTTAAATCTCAATGTTGCGGATGCTTCTCAGCTGCGCCATTGTTGACAGGTGCGAAACGTCCGATAACAAAGCCGCAAATAACAGGCGTGAGTTTATAAGCGTTCTTGTTGATTTGTGTTGTTAGGGTGTTCGCCTCGGATTAACGCAAGTGCTTTTAGTATGTCTCACCAACTTATTATCCCTACCGGTTTACGCTCGTCATCGACAACGGGTATACAAGAAATATTGTGATTTATGAAAATTTTTATTGCGTCAAAAATCCCTGCGTTTTATCCTATCGTAACAGGTTTCCTTGTCATTATTTGATGTACTTTTTTATTAAGGGTTGCTGTGTCCTTGGCTATTTCAGCGGTGGTTCCAATGTTTGGGCTTAAGGCTTTAAGGAGATCTCTATCCTAGATCACCCCAAACAATTTACCTGATTCGACTACGAGTAAATGATGGAAACGAGTATTATCGAAAATTTCTTTAACCATCGATAGCGAATCATCCATTTCGATACTGACAACGATTCTACTCATAATTTTTTCTACGCTCATGATTTCTCCATAGCATCATAACAATCAGTATAACATTTCATTTTTCGCCCTGGCGGCCGCACTATTAATCTAAGCCATTCACAAAAGACAAAAGCCCTATCTCTCATTTTGAGAAACAGGGCTTTAGATGATCAGACCATAATCCCCACCTTGGTTACAGCTGTTCAAGAGCACATATGATACGTTCAAGATCAAAAATATGCTAAACTACTAACACCATTATGATATTTTGTCAAGAAATGCTACAGAGAGACTTTCAAGCAACAATAATCGGTATTCTCCCGAAACGATTCTGAAAAACCGTAGGTAAAGTCAACAATATTTTTTTCTTGACAATATAGTTAAGCATCTGTACCATAGATTTTATGGAAACCAAGGAAGACCTCATCAGAACCACTATTCAGAAACTATTGCGCATTGCCAAAATGTATTCGCGAATTGAAGAATTATCCATACCTGTTGATAAAGGATTAGAAACCACGACCCGTGAGGCCCATATAATCCAGGCCATTGGTGAACATGAGCGGATGAGCGTTACACAAGTAGCCTCTCATTTTGGGATCACAAAAAGCGCGGCCTCGCAGATGGTTGCCAAGTTGACCAATAAAGGTTATTTATCAAAAAAACAGGCTGTTCACAGTAACAAGGAATTAGAGCTTTCCCTTACACCTTTGGGGTGGAAGGCGTTTCGAGCTCATGATCAATTTCATGGGAGGGATATGGCCGATTTGGTTGAACGTTTGAGCGCATTTTCTCTTTCGCAGATTGCTACCTTATCGGTTCTCTTGGAGGCGCTTGGAAGTGTCATGGACCAGCGCCTTTCAAACCGGTCAAGGAAGTAATTTTTTTAAAATAAAAGTTAAGTGCCTTAACCATTATGATTATTGGAGCAAGGATATGAAAACATTAAAAAATACTTTAATTGATTTCTCGATCAACCATTACAAGCTTGCCACACTGGTAATGGTGCTGTTTACCATCGCCATGTGTGCATTTTTCCCGCTGGCGGAGGTCGATACGGATCCAGAAAACATGATCCCGAAAGATGAACCCCATCGTATATTTCATAATGAAAGCAAAAGACAATTTGCGCTCAGCGAAACCGTTGTACTGGGTGTTGTCAATAAGCGTGATCCGGATGGTGTGTTCAATCCGGCGACGTTGAAGCGCGTGTATGAACTGACCGAATTCGCCAAGACGCTTTGTTGGCCGGATGAAGAACATCCCGATCGTTTATCCGGCGTCATCGAGGCGGATATGCTTGCTCCGTCGCTGGCAGATCACATGAGCCAAGGAAGACCCGGAGAGATCAAGTTCGAATGGCTCATGTCCAAGCCGCCGGAGACCAGAAAAGAGGCCCGGGTCATTCAGGAAAAAGCGTTTTCAAATCAGATGCTCGTGGGCAGGATGTTTTCGAAAGACGGCACAGTGATGTGCATATACTTGCCTTTAACGGACAAGCATTTGAGTTATCGTATCTGCAGTGAATTGAACGAAAAAATTGAACAAATGGAGGGTGATGAAGAGTACCATATATCAGGCGTGCCGGTTGCGGAAGTCGCAATCGGCGTGGAGATGTTTTCTCAAATGGCTGTTGGGTCACTGTTGGCCATGGTGGCCATTTTTTTCCTGTTATGGCTGTTTTTCCGAAAATGGCAGCTGGTAATTCTGCCGATTATCATTGCGATGTTTTCAGTCATGTCTACGATGGGATTAATGATTGCCTTGGGCTTCGAGGTTCATATCCTGAGTTCGATGATTCCGATCTTTCTGATGTGTATAGGTGCTGTCAGTTCCATACACATTCTATCCGATTTTTTAGATGTTTTTACAATAGAAAGAGGACGTAAAGAGACTATTAAAGACGTTATGAATACACTATTTGTGCCCATCTTTTATACATCGTTGACCACCGCCGCAGGTTTTGCTTCCCTGATATTTACGCCCATTCCCCCCGCCCAGATCTTTGGCGCTTTCCTTAGTATCGGCGTCGTGATTGCCTGGCTTTATACCGTTGTTTTTGTTCCTGCGTACATCATGATGATCCCCGAAAAAAGGTTGCAGAATTTCGGCATGTATGAACGGCAAAAAGATACGCGGAGCCATTTGACCAAAACATTGCATGCAATCGGCAATCTGACCTATAACCATGCAAAATCGATTCTCGGAGTACTGGCAATTGTGGTTGCCGTTGCAATTTGGGGAACTACTCAAATCCAGGTTAATGATAACTATGCCAAACGCTTTGTAAAAGGCCACCCCATCCGTGAGGCCGACATTGCCTTGAACGAGCACCTTGATGGCACCTATACAGCCTATCTGGTACTGGAAGGTCAAAAACAGGAGAAATTTACCGAAAAGGATGCGCAGAAGATCTCCCGGGATTTGGTTGTTGTTGCCGACCAGATAAAGGCCGAATTCAAAAATGCCCCGGAACTGGCAAAGGAAATTACGGAAATTCTTCCGAGACTGGCCAGGCAGAGCCGGTCATACGGAGATTTTCTGAATTCGATTATAAGTCATATTGATAAAAAGTCCGAGAATGTATCCGATGATGATTTCTACGCATATGATGAACTGCGGACCTGCATTGGCGTTAAGAAAGAACAGATGAAAGTCTTCAAGCGTCCCGAGGTTCTCAGGTATATGGCTGCATTGCAGCGCCACATGGAGGAAAGCGGGTTGGTCGGGAAAACCACTTCCGTTGTGGATGCGGTTTGCAAGGTTAGTCAGGAGATTATTGACGGAAAGCCCGAAAATTTCCGCGTCCCGGACACACTGCAGGGCGTTGCTCAGTGCTATTTGCAGTTCCAGCAGGGCCACCGTCCCAATGATCTGTGGCATATGGTTACGCCTGACTATATGAGCGCCAATATATGGATGCAGTTGAAGACGGGTGACAGCAAGGACATGAAGGCTGCTGTCAAGGCGGTCGACAACTACTTCAAGAAGGTCCCGCCTCCCGTCGAACTGAACCACCGCTGGGCTGGTCTGCATTACATCAATCTTGTGTTGGAAGACAAATTGATTCCGACGATGCTGCGATCGTTCATCGGAAGTTTTGTGGTGGTTTTTTTAATGATGTCCTTCCTGTTTCGCTCTTTCCGTTGGGGGCTGCTGTGTATGGTGCCGCTGACAATTACCGTTTTAACGATTTACGGCATCATCGGAATTATCGGAAAAGATTACGATCTACCGATTGCGGTTCTGGGAGTTCTGGCGCTGGGCATGGCGGTAGATTTTGCGATTCACTTTTTGCAGCGAGGCCTTAACAAATATACTGAAACAGGTTCCTGGAAAGATACGGTCGACAAGATGTTCGACGAACCGGCCAGGGCGATAAGCCGGAATGTACTGGTAATAGCAATAGGATTTCTGCCGTTGATGATGGCGCCGTTAGTGCCTTACAAGACAATGGGGATTATGCTGTTTGCAATCATGATGCTTTCTGGCGTCATCACACTGCTGGCCCTACCTGCGATATTAACTGCAGCGGAAAAGTGGTTTTTCAAGAAGGTTAAGGTTAAAGAAGCCGCATCCCAGCCAGTCAAACTTCCAGGCCGGTTTACTACAAGTGAGCATTTAATCGAAGAAAGCGAGGGATGAAATGAAAACGAAATCAATAATCATTGCAGCATTTTTTGTATTATTTATAGGATTTGCGTGTGGTGAAGGACGGGCAGATGAACTGACAGTGGATGAAATCGTGCGGAAAGCCAACCATATGGCCTTGTACCAGGGAGCGGACGGCAAGGGTAAAGTCACCATGGTGATACAGGACAAGCAGGGACGGATACGAATGAGGGAGTTCAATATGCTCCGGAAAAATGTTGACGACAGAGACCGGGACCAGAAGTACTACTCCTTTTTTCAGGCGCCTGCCGATGTGCGCAAGATGGTCTTTATGGTGCACAAACATGTCGCGATCGAAAAAGACGATGACCGCTGGCTCTATATGCCCAGCTTGGATCTGGTTAAACGTATCGCCGCAAGCGATAAGCGGACCAGTTTTGTCGGATCGGATTTTTTGTATGAAGATATTTCCGGTCGCAGTCCCACCGAAGACACACATGAACTGATTAAGAAAACGGACCAGTATTATATCCTCAAAAATATACCTAAAAATCCTGATAACGTGGAGTTTGAATACTACATAGCCCACATCGATAAAAAAACATTTATGCCGATGAAAATGGAATTCTTTAAAAAAGGCGACAGGCTCTATCGTATTATCGAGGCTACAAAGCTTGAAGAAATCCAGTCCGCGGAAAACGGTAAAGAGGTGGCATACCCTACGGTAACCACGTCGATTGCCAAAGACTTGGAAAATGGCAGTATGACGGAAATGACCTTTTCCAATATCCGGTACAATATTGGACTCGGTGATGAGATTTTTACGGAACGCTATCTGAGAAGACCCCCACGAAATGCAATGCGATGATAAAACCGGTAAATCCTGGCAAGTTATTTTTTCTGATGTTGTTCTTTATCCTGATGTTTTTCGAACCCTTAGTTCACGCTGCCGAGGCCAATGAAAATTCTTCTCCGGATCAGTTTCCTTCCCTCGAAATACATGGTTTCCTTGAACTGCGAGCAGGCTGTCGTATGCAAAATGATCCGCATGAAAAAGATATCTCTGTAATGGAAACCCGACTTCAGGCTGAACTTTTTACCTATACTGACTGGGCGGAATTCAAGTACAAGGGTGATGTATGGGGTGACGGCGTAACTGAACAGGGCGAATGCGACACTCGGGAAGCTTGGTTTTTCTCAAGACCAACCGATTTTCTGGATATCAAGATCGGCCGTCAGGTTCTGACCTGGGGAACGGGTGATCTGGTTTTTTTAAACGATATGTTTCCAAAGGACTGGCAGTCATATTTTATCGGACGGGACAAGGAGTACCTCAAGGCTCCATCTAATGCTGCAAAGATAAGCTTTTTTACGGATCTGGCCAATGTTGATGCGGTCTATACTCCGCAGTTTGACTCGGACCGATACATTACCGGGGAATATATTTCATATTGGAATGAGAGATTGGAAAGATGTGCCGGTCAGGATGCGATTGTCACCGCTGATAAACCTGATCGCTGGTTTCAGGATGATGAGATTGCCATACGTGTTTATAAAAATATCAACAATTATGAATTGGCTTTATATGGCTATCACGGATTCTGGAAACGACCTGGCGGCCAGACACACTCAGGCGTGGCTGTGTTTCCTGATTTAAATGTTTACGGTTTCAGTGCCAGAGGGCAAATCGGTCTGGGGATCGGAAATATCGAATGTGCCTATTATCAGTCTGTCGATGACGAAAGCGGCTCAAACCCGTTGGTCAATAACTCGGAAATGCGGTGCCTGGCAGGTTATACGCAGGATCTCGCAAGAGACTTTAACGCAAGCCTGCAGTATTACATTGAGTATATGCTGGATTATAGTGATTACAAGGCAAGCCTGTCCAGCGGTCCGGCCCGGGATCGCGACAGGCATGTCATAACGCTGCAATTAACGAAATTGCTGATGAATCAGAAGCTGGAATTATCCCTCTCGTCGTATTATTCGCCCAGTGACAGGGATGCCTATCTTCGTCCGAACATACATTACAAGTACACCGACAAACTAACTTTGGAAACGGGAGCGAATATTTTTTCAGGAGAAGAGTCTCATACTTTTTTTGGTCAATTTGAGAATAATACGAATATCTATGCGGCTATTCGATATAACTTTTAACAACTACAAAGTCTTTTAATTGGACTGGGAACCTAAAAAATTTCAAAGTTTGCAAGACCGGAAAAATAGTTGTTAATCGTATTCAGCTTTTATCCAATACATGACAATTCGAGCATGGTTACTTCTTTTTCCGATCTGATTCGTCCCCACAAATCCAGTTCGTAGCTACCGGCAATGTCAAGGAAACAATCTTTGGTCGTCGAGGTATTCTGCAACAGTCGCGTTATGTCGGATCCGGGCTTAGTGTTTAATATAAGTAAGACCAGCCTCATGGGAAAATGCATCCAGATTCTTAGTGTACTTGGTCAGAAACGGTTGGGTCAGAAATACCTTCCTGGCAGCACAGATGAAGTTTCCTTTTTCAACGATAAGGACAAGAGATTCCATCTGTTGAATAGTGATATTCTTGAATTGATCGCAACTCATAAATAACTTAACTATCATAAATTTCAGTTATAATTAGCTACGAACTATAACTATTATGAATTTGACTTATTCCCTAAATTTAGGTAGTCGCATGATACCATATTAACAGTCTTAGGATAACAGAGACCAGGTTTTTCACAATGGCTGAAAGCGAAAGCTATAAGTGAGGGGTGTAAGGTCACGAAGAAAAAGGGAATGTTGAAACCTTCTCTTGCGGTATCTGCCTGGGCTATTATGGAATAAAAGACAAATTGAAGGTCGGCAAAATTAGTAACATGTATAAGATAGTCGACGCCCTCTTAACTGCCGGCAAAGTAGTCAACATATAAGAAGTAACTATCGGTTATAAACGAAATAATAGCTCTACAAGAGCACTGCAAAAACCCCTTCATAAGGAGTTTGGCCATGTATGAATTTTTCGGCTTTACCTGAACCACGATCCAAATTCTACCCGGGTTCGGTAGGCACGGGGCCAAACTGAAAAACCAATTCCCTTCCTTTTATTTCTAATCATCACTTTTCAAATCTTTTCAGTCTGGCTCATGCGCTTTTCTTAATCGAATTCAGTCGCAAACAGAGTGATGTGCGAGTGCTTCTAAAATAAAAACTTACAGGAGGAAAGAGAATGAGCGAAGATTACAAAAGTATGTGGGAAAATTTAGGACTTGATCTTGCGGCGCACGATGCCCTGCTGGAGGTGCTTGGAAAAGGCTATCAGGATATTTATCTCGCCCAGAAGAACCGGCCGGAAGGAATGGGATATTTTGATTTTGTCATGAGCGAAATCCACGGCCTCAGGATCAAAGAATTGATGGACGAAAAAGCGGCTGGTCGAAAGGTAATCGGTTCCTTTTGTGTATTTGTGCCGGAAGAGATCGTGCGCGCTACCGATGCTACACTGGTTGGTCTTTGTACAGGGGCTGATTTTGCAATGGAGGAGGTGGAAAGACTTCTGCCCCGCAACACCTGTTCCCTCATCAAATCGGCCTTCGGATTCAATCTGGCGAAAGTCTGTCCCTATATGGAGTGTTCAGACATGATTGTTGGGGAAAATACCTGCGATGGCAAGAAGAAGTCCTATGAGATTCTAAATGATCTTGTCCCTAATCTCTATGTTATGGACCTGCCACAGGTAAAATCTGCGGAAGGAAAGGCTCTTTTAAAAGCAGAATATCTGCGTTTTAAGGAGGCGGTTGAGAAACTTACGGGCATAACCATTGATGCGGACAGGCTCAAGAAGGGTACTAAGATGGTCAACAACAAGCGAAAGGCCATTCATAGGCTTTCGAATCTGCGAAAAGCAAACCCGGCCCCTATTTCAGGACTGGACGCGCTCTTAGCCAATCAGGTTTTTTTCTATGATGACCCTGTACGTTTTACCGATTCGGTTAATAAGGTCTGCGATGAACTGGAGGCACGTATCGAAAAGAAGGAGGGGGTCGTTCCGAAAGCAACTCCCAGAATCTTAATATCCGGCTGCCCCATGGCCGTTCCCAACTGGAAGCTCCCCTGGATTATAGAGACTGCCGGTGCCGTTATTGTGGGGGAAGAGTCATGTGTGGGAGAGCGGGGCACACGCAATCTGACCGATGACTCCGGAAATACTCTGGATGAACTTATGGAGGCCGTTGTTGACCGCTATTTCAAGGTAGACTGCGCCATCTTCACACCAAATCCGGATCGTCTCGATCATATTGTTGAGATGGTTGAAAAATATCAAGCAGACGGCGTCATCCATTACGGTCTGCAATTCTGCCAGCCCTATCTCATGGAAGCCATGCCTGTTGAAAAGGCCCTTGAAGCAAAGAATATTCCCACACTTCGGATTGATACGGACTACAGCATGGAGGATGTGGGACAGCTCAGAACGAGGGTGGAAGCATTCATAGAATTGATTAAGTAGGAGGCAAAGGAACTTGGCATTGAGACCGAAAAACATATCCCTGTTTGAACGTTTAAGAGAAAACAGCCAACTTGAATTTGAAAAGATGAAGGAAGCAGGGATAAAGGTTGTTGGCCTGTACTGTATCTTTGCTCCAAAGGAGCTGGTTCGCGCATCCGGTGCCATTCCTGTGGGTCTCTGCGGGAAGAATCAAAGCCCCCTTAGTGATGCGGAGACTGTCCTGCCCGTAAATCTTTGCCCATTGATCAAGTCGAGCTTCGGATATGCCATCACAGATACGTGCGACTACTTTGGTTTCTCTGATTTTCTTATTGGGGAGACCACCTGTGACGGTAAAAAGAAGATGTTTGAACTATTGAAAAGAATTAAGCCATTGTTTCTCATGCATCTACCGCCCACCTCGGACGGAGACCGTTCCCTGAATTATTGGGTCGAAGAAATTGTACGGCTTAAGGATTTTTTGGAGACTCAGACAGGCACAAAGATAACCGAAAAAGAGTTAAAGCATCAGATTAAACTTCACAACAATAAAAGAATATTATTAAAAGAAATTGTCAGCCTTTGTACGGAGTATCCTGTACCCATTTCAGGCCTGGATATGATGCTGGTAATGGAATGCAAGGGTTTTTCTGCTGAGCTCGAAGACTATGTAAATGCCTTACAGGAACTTGCTCATGAGCTTAAGGTCATAAAAAGGAAAGGGAGATCGGTGTGCAGCCCTGAAGCACCAAGGATCCTTCTTACCGGTTGTCCGATAGGAAAAGGTTCGGAAAAGGTACTACGGTTGATTGAGGAATGCGGGGGTATTGTAACCTGCCAAGAGAATTGTACAGGTATCAAGAGTTTTGATCGGCTTGTAGATGAAGATGGTGATCCTTACAGGTCCATCGCAAGTCGTTATCTAAAGATCCCCTGCTCCTGTATGACACCCAATCAGGGCCGAATCGATCTTTTAGGCCGGCTTGTTGAAGACTTCAAGATTCAGGGCGTGGTTGATCTGACCTGGCACTGCTGCCATACCTACAATGTAGAATCCTACCTTATCAAAGAATTTCTGGAGAAAGAGTATCAGATACCGTTGCTACATATTGAGACAGATTATTCCCTAACGGATACGGGGCAATTAAAGACAAGGATAGAGGCGTTCTTGGAAATGTTATATTGAGTGTGAGTTTTCTACAAATCAGAGATAAGGAGAGCAAAGAGATGCAGAAGCATAAAAAGGATCTAACAAGGAGAGATTTTCTAAAGAAAGGGAGCACTTTAGCTGCTGGAACTGCACTGGTCGGACTGGCTCCAGGCCTTATTGCAAAAATCGCATATGCCAAAGTGCCCACAATCAATTTTGCATATATACTATCCGACCATCACGCACCCTTAATGGTCATTGCAAAGGAATGGGAACACTTCCAGGAAAGATATAAGACCTATCTCAAGCCGGTACGTGAGCATACGCTGTATGATTTCTTTTATGACGGATCGAAGATGGCCAGAGTAAAGCTTATTCCCACCAAAAAGGGGCCGGATCTCGAAAAGCTTGTGGCCCAGGGAAGTGTGGATATTGGAATCAGCGGCACACAGGGCATCATTATGTCGATAGATAAAGGAGTAAAGACAAAGATCATCTCTCCCCTTCAGACTGCGGGTAATGTATTTGTGCTCAAGAAGGAGCTCCCTATAAACAACTGGAGTGATTTCGTAAATGAAATCAAAGGCAGCAAAAGCCGATTCACTATTGGAATGCCGGGGCCTCATTGTGTGGCGACCATTATTTTCAGATCGGCCCTTGATTACGAAGGTATTACCTATACGGAAGACCGTACAAATAATAAATCGGATATTCTTTTCATTAACATGAAAGGACATGGAAACCTTATCTCTGCATTAGCAAACGAAATAACGGAAGGCATTATCGGGGCTCAACCGTTTCCATCAGTTACTATAAACAGGGGGCTCGGCAAATTGATTCTCAATCTGCAGGATGTTCCTCCCGATAATATGTGGAATGGACATGCCTGCTGTTCCCTTGAGGCAACAGAAGGATTTGCAAAAAGAGACAGAGACCTCTTGGTCAAAATGATGGAATTGATTACGCTTGGAGTAAATGCAGCCAATCAGGACAAAGAAATGACTGCAAGAGACTGTTCATCCTGGCTCGGTGTTGAAGAGGCCGTAGAAAAAGTAGCGATGCCGACCCTTACGTATACTACAACACCCACACAACAGTGGAGAGATAGCGTTTACACCTATGTGAAAATAATGGACAGCATGAACATTGTCAGCAAAAAGTTACGGGGAAAACGAGGCAAGGAACTGGACCCCCTTGTTTTTGATTTTCGATACATGGATGCAGCGAAAAAGGATTTGCGAAGGAAGAAATTCATTAGTGGATAAAAAACGAGTTTTAGAAAAGGTATTTTTTAACCTCTTACTCCCTGTTCTATTGGCATCCATATGGCAGATGCTGGCCATTCACATTGATAAACCAATGGTCCTTCCAAGGTTGGAGGCGGTGGGAAAAGTCCTGGCTCATCCCGATACAAAGATTCTTATTACCGGAAGCCTTGTTGAAAATATGGGTATAAGTCTTATTAGGGTGCTGTGCGGATTTTTTCTGGCTGCGGCTATGGCAATTCCTCTGGGGATATTGATGGGCTATTATAGATCGGCTGAAAGGATTTTTGCGTCATCGGTTGAATCCTTAAGGCCAATTCCCCCATTGGCCTGGGTTCCTCTGATTCTGGCATGGTTCGGGATAAAAGGCCTTTCCGACTGGTTCCCGGCACTGAGTAGCAGTGTGGTCTTTGGAGGTGTTCAATTTTCCATGATCATAATTATCCTGATCGGTGTCTTTTTCCCTATTTTACTCAATACTATTCACGGAGTAAAAAGTATCCCGAAAATTTATATTGAATCCGCAAGGACTCTCGGTTCAAGAGGCTTTTCGCTACTTTTAAAGGTAATTATCCCTGCCAGCCTTCCCTCGATAGTGACAGGTCTACGGATCGGAATGGGGATAGGGTGGATGTGCCTTGTAGCGGCAGAGATGATGCCGGGCAGCAATGCAGGCCTTGGTTATCTTATCTGGTATGCCTATGAACTTCTTCGCACTGAGATAATTGTGGCCGGCATGATTGTTATTGGCTTTATTGGATTCATTATGGATTGGGGTTTCAGGCATGTGGAGAGGAAACGATTTGCATGGGTCGGCAGGATGAAGTAGGCGATGCTAAAAATAACCAATATTACGAAGACATTTAATAAGAACAATGGGGGGAAATTCCAGGCCATAAGCAATATGAATCTGGATGTAAATGAGAGTGAATTTGTCTGTATCGTAGGAGAATCGGGATGTGGGAAGACTACAACTTTAAAGCTCATTTCAGGCCTTGAGGTGCCGACAGAAGGAAAAATTGTTTTAGAGGGAAATGAGATTAACGGCCCCGGCCCCGAAAGAGGCGTTGTCTTTCAGGAATATACTCTGTTTCCCTGGAGGAGCGTACTGGAGAACGTAACCTTCGGACTTGAGGAGAAAAACATCGACAAGAGAAAAAGGACACAAACAGCAAGAAAATATCTCGAAATGGTGGGACTCGCTGATTATGCCGATGCTTATCCTTATGAACTCTCCGGCGGCATGCAACAGAGGGTGGCTATCATAAGGGCATTGGCTGTAAATCCTAAAATCCTGTTGATGGACGAGCCGTTTGGCGCATTGGATACCCGGACGAGAGACTTCTTGCAGAATGAATTGATCAGGATATGGGCGACCGAGCGAAAGACAATTTTATTTGTCACACACAGTATCAGCGAGGCAGTTTTCCTTGCTGATACTGTCGTTGTTATGAAAAGCAGGCCTGGGAGAATTCACGATGTCATTGAAATTGATGGATCGAGACCGAGAGCCAGGACGAGCAAGGAGTTCAAAGATTACTGCACAATAATTCACGGCATGTTAGAAAACGGATTAGATAGAGTTCACTTTTAATCAAATGGCGAAAATTATGATGCATCATTTTGTTTTTCCAATAAATGCGCTTCCTTCCTGCCAAATGGTGGATGTGGATATTGATGACATACTTTGGAATGCTGACATAAAGTTTAAAGCGTTAAGAAACTATTATAAAAGGATAGATGCCGATATTCTTTTCTATTTTCATGATGCGGTTATTCAGGCGGAGGCCATGGGGGCAAAGGCTAAGTATTTCAAGAAAATGATGCCCGCAGTTGCGGCCACAGCCCAGGTCGTGTCGCTCCCAGACCCGGCCCAAGTTCCCAGAATGGCCGTAAACGCCAACGTGTTGAGGAGGATGGCGGGAGAGTTTCCTGATAAACTGAGATCGGCGCTGGTCTACGGTCCTTTTACTGTGGCGGGCCAGGTTGCGGGAGAGGAGGCACTACTAAGAAAACTCATAGATGATCCCAAGGAAGTCCTGAGCCTTCTTGAAAAAACCTGTGACTTCGCAATGCGTTATGCCTCCTATCTCATCGAGGCAGGGGCAAATCTGGTATGGGTCTCTGATCCGCTCTCAGTCCTGATTCCCCCTGATCAATTCCGGGAGTACTCCGGCGTTTATCTAAAAAGGATTTTTGAGTCCTTCCCATCTCTCCCGTCCGTCCTTCACATATGTGGCGATACCTATCAAATTGTTCAAGAGATGGTCAGGACAGGCGTACGTGGGATAAGCTTTGATAATTGCATGGATCTCTTGGTTGTGGAGGATGAAATACCTGATGAGGTCTATGTCATCGGAAATATTGACCCGGTCGAAGTTATCGAACTTGGATCGCCTGATGAGGTCGTTTCCCGGACCTCCGATCTGGTATCCATGATGGCTTTAAAGGATAATTTTGTCTTGAGCACCGGCTGTGCTGTTCCTCCCTCTGCACCCATTGAAAATGTCAGGCTCTTCCTGGAAACCGGCAGAAAATCCTTTGCTGACATTAGACCTCACATTCCTCTGCTTTCGAAAATCAGCCGGAATGTCTATGCCGGCAACGGTGAGGAAACCAGGCAGGGAGTGGCAGCAGCCCTTGAGGACGGCGTCGATCCGCTAACCATTATTAGCAGCGGCCTAACGCGGGGTATCCGCAAGGGGAGCGCCATGTATGAGGCAAAGAGATGTTTTCTGCCCTCCATTCTTCTCATGGTCGATACATTTTATAAGGGATTTCAGCTTTTGGAGGACAGGCTCGATCGCGAAAAGACACAAAAATTTGATATCGTCCTCGGCACGGTCAAGGGCGATATCCACGAAATAGGGAAAAACCTGGTTAAAATATTTTTTGAAACTCACGGTCATAGAGTAGTTGATTTGGGGGTGGACGTGAATGCAGACGCATTCATAGAAGCTTATCTGAATTACCGTCCTTCATTTATTGGATTATCTGCCTTTACCACAGAATCTAAGAAGGAGATGGGGAAAGTCATTAGTGCTTTTCATAGAGAAGGGATAAGAGACGTGCTTTTTATTGTTGGGGGAGCTGCCGTAAATCATGAAGTCTCTCGTTCTGTTGGTGCTGACGGATATGCACGTGACGCCGTAAGGGCGGTTTCATTGGTTGAAAAACTTCTCAAACAATCAAAGAGTTACATCTAATCATATGGTAAGAGATTGCGCCACAGTAACTAATAGGATGCTGAAATACATTCGGATTCCCCAGAATGGTTCCCAAAAAGAAAGGGTATCCTTGTTACTGAAAGAATTGGTTAGCCTTTTGGATACAAAAAAGTGGTGCAGGTGCGTATCAATTGATGAGTTTTATGGTCTTTTTCACATTTATGCTCGCGAAAGTCAGTCGATTACTAAATTGCTCAAGCACTCAGTAAAGGTCTATCTTATAACGGTAACCCTCGGGCAGGATATTGAACGCAGGTCCAGGAAATATCTTAGAAATAACGAGGTCTTTAATGGATACATAGTGGATCGACTGGGGAGCTTTCTGGTGGAAGAAGAAATAAGAGGGATGGATTTGGATATTACCCAACAATGCCGGAATGAAGGTTGCACCACTACCCATCGATACAGCCCGGGGTATGGGGATTTTTCGATTAAGGCGCAGCAGGCATTTTTCGATCTGGTCAAGGATTCTATTCCTGAATTGACAATTAGTCATGGTTGCCTTCTGTCCCCTGAAAAGACGGTCACTGCCATAAAAGGTGTAGTTAAACCCGGATATTAGATGAAGGTGACACAAACGATTAAAACAGCTCTTAAGTATAGAGGAGAACTTCTGAATGAGATATGCAGGTATAGATATTGGCTCACGTAGCATTGAGCTGGTTATATTGAGGGACGGCGAGATCGTTGAAAGCAGGCAGGCCGATTCCGGCTTTGACCCAATGGCGCAGGCCAGAACGCTTCTTAAAGGTGTGAAACATGACTATATCATGGCTACCGGTTATGGCCGGCATCTCTTTGAACTTTATTTTGATGCGCCAACAGTTACAGAGATCAAGGCTTATGCTGTTGGCGCAAATGCCCTTTTTCCTGATGGCAGGACGATACTTGATATCGGAGGACAGGACTCCAAGGCTATTTCAGTCAATAATGAAGGCAAGGTGATCAAGTTTGAGATGAACGACCGTTGTGCCGCGGGAACAGGCAAATTCCTCGAAATCATGGCACATGCTCTGGGATTTGGCCTAGATGAATTTGGAGTGGAGGCGCTCAAGGCAACTAATAATATCCAGATCAGCAGCATGTGTACCGTGTTTGCTGAATCGGAAGTTACCTCGCTTGTGGCAAAAGGTGAAGATCGCAGGGGAATCGCCCTGGGCCTGCATCGCTCAGTGGTGAGCAGGGCGGTGGGCATGTTGAAAAGGGTCTCCGTAAAAGAACCAATTGTCTTTGCAGGTGGTGTGGCGCGAAATTCGTGTATGCACCATTTGTTGGAAGAAGCTCTTGGCAAGGATATCCTGATTCCAAAAAATCCACAAATGGTGGGGGCTTTGGGTGCGGCACTTCTTGCAAGTAATAGCAACTGACCAAGTCTGCTATGTGAAGCATGTTATATTAAAATACTTCAAATAATTGCAAAAAGGAGGTGTGATGAGGAAATCATTTTGTCGGTTCAGGTTTGAAATTGTCAATTCATCAAAAAAGTCAGTAATTTCCGGTTAGGAAATTGCATGCGAATTACATAATATTTCTAA